>CANRNM010000046.1 GCA_947631975.1 uncultured Clostridia bacterium | reverse complement strand
TGTATCTTTCTTTCCGTAGGCGCGTTGCCCTTCTGTACCTCCGCGCCGCAGGTGAGTATGGATTCTTCATTGTGCTCTTTTGACGAGCCCGTAGCTCCTCCGCAGCCGTCTCTGCCCGTTCTTCCGCCCGTGAGTATAATAACATCGCCTTTCTGCGGTCTTTCTCTTATAACATCGCATTTTCTTGCGGCGGCAATAACTGCGCCTATCTCCATACGCTTAGCGACATAGCCCTCGTCGTATATCTCCGTAACCTGACCCGTGGCAAGTCCTATCTGGTTGCCATAGGAGCTGTAGCCGTGGGCTGCGGAGCGCACAAGCTTTGACTGAGGGAGCTTGCCGTGGAGCGTATCCTTAACGGGAACGGTGGGGTCGCCCGCACCCGTAACACGCATCGCCTGATATACATAGCTCCTGCCCGAAAGCGGATCTCTTATACAGCCTCCTATACATGTAGCGGCGCCGCCGAAGGGCTCTATCTCCGTGGGGTGGTTGTGCGTTTCGTTCTTGAACATTATGAGGTAGTCCTCCGTTCTGCCGTCCACATCCACGGGTACAACTATGCTGCAGGCGTTTATTTCCTCGGATTCGTCAAAATCCGCAAGCTTTCCACGAGCCTTTAACGCCCTCATGCCCATTACGGCTATATCCATGAGGCACTGTGGCTTATCCTCTCTGCCAAGCTCCTTTTTAAGCTCTCTGTAAAGGTCGTACGCTTCTTCAAGCATGGGCTTATATTTTCCGTCCTCGAAGCTCACATCGGTTATTGCCGTGGCAAATGTGGTGTGGCGGCAATGGTCCGACCAGTAGGTATCTATTACCCTTATTTCCGTTATGCTGGGGTCTCTTTTCTCCGTATCTCTGAAATATTCACGGCAGAAAATTATATCAGCCTCGCTCATGGCAAGCCCCATATCCTCGCGGAGCTTTAAAAGCTCGGCTTCGCTCATGATTATAAAACCGTCTATAATTTCAACGGTCTCGGGTATATTGAGCTTCATTTTGAGAGTATCGGGCTTATCGGGAGACGCTTCCCTGGAATCTACGGGGTTTATGCAGTAATTCTTTATCCTTTCGGCATCGTCCGCCGTGAGCTTTCCCTTGAGCACGAATATCTTTGCGCAGGCTATCACAGCCTCATAGTTTCCGCCTATTATCTGTATGCACTGCATTGCGGAGTCCGCTCTCTGGTCATACTGACCCGGCAGATATTCCATACCGAAGAAAATCTCATCCTCCGAAACGGGAAAGGTCTCGCTGTAGAGAATATCAACGGGAGGCTCGGAGAAAACGGTCTTTTCTGCGATTTTAAAATTGACCTCCTTCATGCCCTCCACATCGTAGCGCACAAGTATTCTCATGTCCTCGAGAGCCTTTATGCCCAGATTTTCTCTTATGTCGGCAAGAAGCTGTTTTGCCTCAATATCGCAGCCCTTCTTTTTTTCAACAAAAACTCTTTTAATAGCCATAATTTATGTCCTTTCTATGTATGTAAATTATTTTTTGTCATTTTCAAGGAAGCCCTCAAGCCTCATTTTTTTATACTGCGCAAATCTTCCCTCGTCAAGAGCGTCTCGTATTTCCTCCATGAGGTTGTTGAAGTAATAGAGATTGTGTATGACGCAGAGCCTCATGGCAAGCATTTCCTTAGCCTTGAAAAGATGCCTTATATACGCCTTGCTGTAGCGTTTGCATGTCGGGCATCGGCACTCGCCGTCAATGGGCGTGTCGTCAAGCTCATATTTGGCGTTGAGCATATTCAGCTTTCCCTTGTTGGTATATACATTTGCGTGGCGTCCGTTTCTTGCGGGAAGAACACAGTCAAAGAAATCTATGCCTCTTTCGACCGCCTCAAGTATATTTGCGGGAGTTCCCACGCCCATAAGATATGTGGGTCTGTCCTTGGGAAGATAAGGCACTACATTTTCTATTGTTTCGTACATTTCATCATGACTTTCGCCGACGGCAAGTCCGCCTATGGCATAGCCCGGCAGGTCAAACTCGCTTATTCGCTTGGCATGCTCTATCCTTATGTCCTTGAGCGTGCCTCCTTGATTTATGCCGAATAGGAGCTGTTCTTTATTTATGGTGTCCTCAAGCAAATTGAGTTCTCCGAGCTTTTTTATACAGCGTTCAAGCCAGCGCGTTGTCCTTTCTACGGAGGCTTGTATATAGCTCCTGTCTGCCTTTGAAGGCGGACATTCGTCAAAAGCCATGGCTATGGTGGAGCCCAGATTGGACTGTATAGTCATGCTTTCCTCGGGTCCCATAAATATCTTGCGCCCGTCTATATGAGAATTGAAGTAAACGCCCTCCTCCTTTATCTTCCTTAATGTGGTGAGCGAAAACACCTGAAAACCGCCCGAATCGGTGAGTATGGGCTTGTCCCACACCATAAATTTATGAAGACCGCCGAGCCTTTTTATTATATTGTCGCCGGGTCTTAGGTGGAGATGATAGGTATTTGAAAGCTCTATCTGACATTTTATATTGTTCAGATCCTCCGTTGAAAGCGCTCCTTTTATTGCCGCGGCAGTTCCCACGTTCATAAAAAGAGGCGTTTGCAGAGTGCCGTGAACCGTTTTAAACTCTCCCCTTTTTGCCATTCCCTCGGTTTTCAGTATTCTGTACATAAAAGACCTCGCTTGAAGTAGTTGTAAAAAACATTATTACTTTCAGTATACAACACTTTAAAAAAATAATCAATTCCAATTGCAAAAAATGAGAAAAAAAGTTATACTGTTAACATAGAGTAAAATAAATAAACACACGGGAGAAAAATATGAAAAAAATTAAGCTTCAGGCAACGACTACCTTCGGACTGGAGGCAGTCGTGAAAAGAGAGATACAGAATATGGGGTTTGAAAATATTTCCGGCTCCGACGGCTACGTTGAGTTTGAAACGGACTACAGCGGTATGGCAAAAGCAAATTTGAGGCTTCGCTCCGCCGACAAGGTGCTTATGGTGATAGGCAGATTCAAGGCAGTTACATTCGAGGAGCTTTTTGACAATACATTCGCGCTTGAATGGGACGAGCTTATACCCAAAAACGGTAATTTCATAATAACGGGAAAATCCATAAAATCACATCTTTCAAGCGTGCCCGCCTGTCAGTCCATAGTTGAAAAGGCAATAGTCAAAAAGCTTCAGACAAAATACGATATACGCAGATTTCCCAAGACGGGAGCGGAATACACCGTTCAGGCGGCGCTGCTTAAGGATACGGTAACAATTACGCTTAACACCTCGGGACCCTCGCTGCACAAGAGAGGCTACAGGCACGGACAGGTCATAGCTCCCCTTAAGGAGACTATGGCTGCGGCTCTGGTACAGCTTAGCTACTGGAACAAGGAAAGAATATTTCTTGACCCCTGCTGCGGCTCGGGCACTATAGCAATAGAAGCGGCACTCATAGGCAGGAACATAGCGCCCGGACTGAGCAGAAAATTTGCTGCCGAGAGCTGGGACTTTGTGCCAAAAGAGGTGTGGCAGGAGGAAAGAAAAAAGGCTTATTCGGACATAGACTATGACACAGAGCTTAAAATATATGCATCCGACATAAACGCCCACGCTATAGAGATAGCTAAGGTAAACGCCGAGAATGCGGGCGTTGACGACTGTATAGCTTTTAAGCAGATACCCTTCAACAAGCTGGAGCTTATGGGCGACTACGGAGTATGCGTAACAAATCCGCCCTACGCCGAGAGAATGGGCGAGCTTGACGACGTGGAAAGGCTCTACAGAGATATGGGAAAACTATTCAGCAAAAATAAAACATGGTCGGCTTATTTCATAACATCTCACGAGGGCTTTGAAAAATTATACGGCAGAAAAGCCGACAGAAAAAGAAAGCTTTTCAACGGAAATGTAAAGACGGATTATTATCAGTATTTCGGCGAAAGACCGCCTAAAAAATGATTTTTTTGTAATTTATATCCCGGCGCGGGAATAAATAAATAAAAAAAGGCTTTTATAATGAAAAATATAAGTATTGAAAGAGTGTATGTATTTTCCGACGGCACCGTAAAAGCGGAAAGCGATATGGGTACGGAGGAAATAAGAGCTGCCGAGAAAAATATAATAAAAAAGCTGAGAGAACGGTTTTATATCGAAAGCGATGCATAAAAAGTTTGCCAAAAGGCAGACTTTTTTTATACCGTGAAAAGTATATAGCCAAAGACAATCAGCTCCGCCGAACTGCGATATAATAAGCCCTGCAAGCTTTGGGTTTTTATGCTTTATATTGACGGGAAATTCCAGCTTTTTTTCATATATAAACATTTATTTGTCCTCCTTTTCAACATCTTCAATATTGAAATTGGCTTCCGCCTGCCACGGCCACAGCTTACCGACCCATTTGAATGTATCGCCGTGGTTATAGGAACGGAATGAAAACAGAGGACCATACATTTTTTCATATTGGCTCCTAAGCATATCCGCATCTTTAATAACGGAGTTGTATTTTTCGACCGCCTCCGTGTCATCGGGATGCGTGTCGAGATAAAGCTGAAGGTCTACTGCCATAAAATCCAGAATAGTAAGCTTTTTTAATAATTCCTTTTCGCTCATGTTATGCCTCCTTATAGCTGAATGGTTTGTATAAACCGGGGAATATTGTTCCGTTTAAAAGTCCGCGGGCGGGACTGAAATAACCGCATATTTTTTGAACGGGCACATAAGCCTTAGCCAGAGAATCGGGTGTTATTTCCGCTTCATACGGTATGCACTCATCCGCCGCTTTAATTGCCGTGTTATTGTCATTCTGCATTGTTTCACCGCCTTTTTTTCGTTTTGATTACAGTATATGTATTATAAAAAATAATGTGAAAAGCTGCTTTTTTAGTATAACTCGACGAAAAAAGCCCATACTTTAAAAATTTGTTGAATAAAATATGTTTTTATGTTAAAATGATTGGATAAGGAGTGATAATATAATGAAGAAAAAATTTGCATTATTTCTTTCGGCACTTTATTTCACAGGCACACTTATGCTCCCCTTTGCATACGGCGCGGAGAACAATACTCAAAAAATAAGGGTATATCTCAACGGCGACGAGGTAAAATTTACATCGCAGTCCCCCACCGTTGTGGAAAGGAGAACTCTCATACCTTTAAGGGGAATTTTTGAAAAGATGGGATATTCCATCGACTGGGAGCCCAACACAAAGACGAGCACCATTTCAAATCCCCTGCAGACTATAACGATAAGAAGCGGACACAAGACAATGCAGGCAGACAAAAGAAGCATCACGCTTGATGTTCCCGCGCAGATAATAAACGGCTCGCTCATGATACCCTTAAGGGCTGTGGCAGAGTGTACGGGCGCCGTGGTAACATGGGATGCAAACACGAAGTCTATATATGTAAACAGCAGCAATAAAAATCAGATTGCAATAAGCATGGATGAATATGTCAAGGAATACTCCGACATTTTGGACGGGCTTGACAGAGTGAATACGCTTTTCAAATCCCTTGACGCGCTCACATCAAGAAATGTAAGCCAGAGGCTTGAAAGCATAAGAATACAGGCGGAGAACGCTCTTGAAGATATAGACAATGCGTATGACAAACTTAAAAACATTGAAGCGCCCGAGCAGTATTCGCAGCCTAATGAGCTTATGGGAGACGCTCTGGACATAGCTTATGCGCTTTGCAGTCTTGTATACGATATGACCGACGACAGTCTCAACTATAACGCGGCTTCGCTTGAAATAGGCGCGCTGTACGACAAGACAAAAGAATTGAATGCCAAAGTCAACGAAATAACTTCTGCACTCAATCAGGGTATATACAGATAATCGGAGGATAGATATGAATAAAAAAAAGAGTTGTAATATAGGAAAGGGAATAGGCGGTCAGGCGGTCATAGAGGGCGTTATGATGAGAGGCAAAAATATGTATGCTCTTTCCGTCAGAACTCCGTCAAAGGAGATAAAGACCGTAAAGACGCCCATACGCTCGCCCAAGGACAGGTGCTTTATATGGGGACTGCCTATATTCAGAGGCATGGCGGCATTTGTGGACTCTCTTGTAACGGGAATGAAGGTTACAATGAAGTCTGCGGAGCTTGCGGGACTTGACGACATAGAGTATGACAAGGACAGTAAATTTGAGATGTGGCTTGAAAAGAAATTCGGCGACAAGCTTACGGACTATATAATATATTTCAGCGTGTTTATATCCATAATTTTGTGCATAGGACTTTTTATGCTTCTTCCCACCGTGCTGGGCGGCTGGATAAACAGCTTTCTGGGAAACGACCCATCGGTGAGAGGCGCCATAGAGAGCATAATAAAGGTGCTTATATTCCTTGGATATATGATACTTGTGTCGCAGATGAAGGACATAAAGAGAGTATTTATGTACCACGGAGCGGAGCACAAGACTATAAACTGCTTCGAGTCCGACAAGGAGCTTACCGTTGAAAATGCAAGACAGTCAACGCGTTTCCATAAGAGATGCGGAACAAGCTTTCTTGTTATAGTGGTGATAATCAGCATTATAGTTTTTCTTTTTGTAAATACCAATAATTTCTGGCTCAGGATAGTGTCCAGAATACTGCTTGTACCCATTATAGCGGGACTTTCGTACGAGGTCATAAGGTGGGCAGGCAGGCACGACAACTGGCTTGTTAACATTGTGAGCGCTCCCGGCATCGCCATGCAGCTCATAACCACAAAGGAACCCGACGACAGCATGCTTGAGGTGGCTATAGCCTCTTTAAAGGGCGTTCTTGAGGAGGAAGGCGAAAATGACGGCGAGAGAGGCTGTAATTGAAGTCAAAAATAGGCTCGAAGAAAGCAATATCCCCTCTGCCCTTCTCGACGCCGAGCTTATAGTCGGCAGGGCTGCGGGCATGACAAGAGCCCTGCTTCTCGCTCATCCCGAAAGAGAGCTTGACGAGAAAGAAAGCGGATATATACGCGATATGCTCAAAAAAAGGCTTTCCCGCATACCTATGCAGTATATTCTGGGAAGCTGTGAGTTTATGGGGTTCAATTTCAATGTAAACAGAAGCACGCTCATACCGAGAAGCGACACCGAGACCGTCGTTGAAAAGGCAATAGACATAATAAAAGAAAAAAAATACAAGACTGCGCTTGACATAGGCACAGGCTCGGGAGCAATAGCCGTGAGCATTGCAAAATATACCGATACGGCTGTTACGGCTTCGGATATAAGCCAAAGCGCCATAGATACGGCAAGGCTTAACGCAGAACAAAACAATGTAAGCGTTGATTTTGTTAAAAGCGATATGTTTTCGGAGCTTGAGGGCAGATTTGACATAATAATCTCAAATCCGCCTTATATAGAAAGAGATGTAATAAAAACGCTTGAGCCCGAGGTCAGAAAGTACGAACCCATTACCGCTCTTGACGGCGGAGAGGACGGGCTTTGCTTTTACAGAGTGATAACAAAAGAGGCTCCAAAGCACTTGAACAAAGGCGGAGCGCTTATTTTTGAGATAGGCTGTAACCAAGCGTATGCCGTAAAAAAACTCATGAAAATAAATAATTTTGATGAAATTTCTGTAAACAAAGACCTTTCGGGGCTTGACAGGGTTGTAATTGGTTTTAAAATATGTTAAAATAGCATTTATCCATTGAGCGGAGGTAATAACTTATGCCGGAAAAATTAGCGGAATTGGAAAGAAAATTTATAGACTTATCCGACAAGATAAACGATCCCGACATAATAAGCAACAATGAGGAATGGCGAAGGCTCATGAAGGAACACAGCGAGCTTGCGCCCATTATTGAAAAATACAGAGAATATAAGGATGCCGAAAAAAGCATTGCCGAGGCTACGGAAATGCTGGAGGACAGCGACGAGGAGATGAGGCTTCTCGCAAGGGAAGAGCTTAAAGCTGCCGAGGAGATGCTTGAAAGAACAAAAATACAGCTTAAGCGGCTTATGCTCCCTAAGGACCCCAACGACGACAAGAACGTCATTGTGGAGATAAGAGGCGGCGCAGGCGGAGACGAGGCAAATATATTTGCGGGCGACCTTTACAGGATGTATACGAGATACGCAGAGCGCAGGCACTGGAAAACGGAGATAATGAGCGCAAATGAGTGCGAGGCGGGAGGCTTCAGAGAGATATCGTTCATGATAAACGGTCATGGCGCATATTCGAGGCTGAAGTATGAAAGCGGAGTGCACAGGGTCCAAAGGATACCGTCAACGGAATCGGGAGGCAGAATACACACCTCCACAGCTTCCGTAGCAGTACTGCCCGAGGTCGAGGCTGTCGATGTGAAGCTGGATATGAACGACTGCAAGTTTGATGTGTTCAGAGCATCGGGAAACGGCGGACAGTGTGTAAACACCACGGACTCCGCAGTAAGACTCACACACATACCCACGGGTATAGTTATTTCCTGTCAGGACGAAAAAAGTCAGCTCAAGAACAAGGATAAGGCGCTTAAGGTGCTTATGAGCAAGCTCTACGACTTGGAGCAGGAGAAGCAGCACGCCGAGGTCGCAGCCGAGAGGAAAAGCCAGATAGGCAGAGGCAACCGCAACGAGAGGATAAGAACATACAACTATCCTCAGGGCAGAGTTACCGACCACAGAATAGGACTTACGCTCCACAGGCTGGATTCCATAATAGACGGCGACCTGGACGAGGTGACGGACGCATTGATAACAACAGAGCAGGCTGAAAAACTAAAAGCAGGCACTGATGAATAATATATAATAAAACATTAAAGAAATGGAGATGCAAAAAATGAGGATCAACAAAGACGAGTTTAAGAAAAAGCTTGCGGCAAATGTAAAGACATTATCCCGCAAGACTATCGAAACCGCCACAAAGGAACAGCTCTATGAAGCTCTTGTGTTCACCATAAGGGACTATGTTACGGACAAGTGGCTTGAAACACACGAGACCTACGACAGAACAGGCTGCAAGATAGTGTGCTATCTTTCAATGGAGTTCCTTATGGGCAGATTTTTGGGCAACGCCATACTCAATATGACGATGCTCGACGATGTAAAGGAAGTATTGAGCGAACTGGATATCGACTACAACCTTCTTGAAGAGGTTGAAAGAGACCCCGGTCTCGGCAACGGCGGTCTGGGCAGACTTGCCGCTTGTTTCCTCGATTCGCTTTCTACTATGGAGCTTCCCGCCTATGGCTGCGGCATAAGATATCACTACGGTATATTTGAGCAGAGAATAGAAAACGGCTATCAGGTAGAGGCTCCCGACAACTGGCTCCAGGACGGCGATATGTGGGGCGTTAAGCGCCAGGAATATGCCGTTGAGGTCAAATTCGGCGGAAATGTAAAGGCAGTAAAGCAGGAGGACGGACAGTATAAATTCGAACAGGAAAATTACCAGTCCGTAATAGCTATTCCCTATGACTACCCCGTTATAGGCTACGGCAACAACACGGTCAATACATTAAGGCTCTGGGATGCGGAAGCAAAGAACAAGTTTGACCTTAAGAGCTTCAACGAGGGCAACTATCACAAGGCAGTGGAGGAAGAAAACCTTGCCAAAACTCTTACGGATGTGCTCTATCCCGCAGACGAGCACTACGCAGGCAAGGAGCTTAGACTCCGCCAGCAGTATTTCTTTGTTTCGGCTACACTGCAGAGAGTAATGAACAAGTTTGTAAAGAAATTCGGCACGGACTTTTCACTTCTTCCCGAAAAATATGCCTTCCAGCTCAACGATACTCATCCGAGTATTGCTGTTGCGGAGCTTATGCGTCTGCTCATAGACGAGCACGATGTGCCGTGGGATGACGCTTGGGAGATAACAAAGAAGTGCTGCGCTTACACTAACCACACAATCATGTCGGAGGCTCTTGAAAAGTGGCCTATAGAGCTTTTCTCAAGACTTCTTCCCCGTATTTACATGATAGTTGAGGAGATAAACAAGAGATTCTGCGACTTCCTTATAAAGAAGTTCGGTCATAACCCCGAAAAGATAAGGAATATGGCTATCATAGCCGACGGTCAGATAAGAATGGCATGGCTTGCCATAGTTGGCAGCCACTCCGTAAACGGCGTTGCCGCTCTGCACACGGAGATACTTAAAAATCAGGAGCTTAAGGATTTCTACGAGATATATCCCGAGAGATTCAACAACAAGACAAACGGCATAACGCAGAGAAGATGGCTGGGTCATGCCAATCCCGAGCTTGCAAAGCTCATCACAAAGGAGATAGGCGACGGCTTCTATACAGACCTTTCGGAGCTTTCAAAGCTTGTGCCCCTTGCAGAGGACAAGAAGTTCAGAAAGAAATTCATGGACATAAAGAAGGCAAACAAGGAAGCTCTTGCGGACTATTTCAAGGCAAACATGGGCATAGAGATAGACCCCGAATCCATATACGACATACAGGTAAAGAGGCTTCACGAATACAAGAGACAGCTTTTGAACATATTCCATGTTATGAGTCTTTACAACAAGCTTAAGGCTAATCCCGGACTTGACATAGTGCCAAGAACATTTATATTCGGCGCAAAGTCTGCGGCAGGCTACAGGAGAGCAAAGCTTATAATAAAGCTTATCAACTCCGTTGCAAACCTTGTAAACAACGACGAAACAATAGAAGGCAAGATAAAGGTAATATTCGCAGAGAACTACAGAGTAAGCCTTGCTGAAAAGCTTATACCCGCGGCAGACCTTTCGGAGCAGATATCTACGGCTTCAAAGGAGGCGTCCGGTACCGGAAATATGAAGTTTATGCTCAACGGCGCAGTTACCATAGGTACGCTTGACGGCGCAAATGTTGAGATACTCGAAGAGGTCGGCGAGGACAATATATTCATATTCGGTATGAAGGCTGACGAAGTAATAGAGCAGTATTCAAAGAACGACTACAATCCTTGGGATATATACAATATGAATTCCGATGTAAGAGGCGTTATGAATATGCTCATAAACGGTACTCTTGATGAAAACACAGAGCTTTTCAGAGAGATATATGACGCTCTCTTAAACGGCTACAACGGCGCAAGACCCGACGAATACTTCGTACTTAAGGACTTTGAGGCTTATGAAAAGGCTCAGGAAAAGGTAAACGAGACATATAAGGACAAGGAAAAGTGGGCTAAGATGGCTATACTTAACACCGCTTGCAGCGGTAAGTTCTCATCGGACAGAACAATAAAAGAATATGCCGATGAAATCTGGAACTTAAAGCCCGTTCATATTGAAATGAAAGAGGACTAAGACATACAAAAACATCCCCGAAAAATCGGGGATGTTTTTGTACAAAATAATAATGCCAACAGCCTTTTAAATAAAAGACCATTGGCACTATCGGATTTTTTACGGTTAATGCTGACTGCCGACAACTACATCACTGTCAACCTTGCCATAGAAAGTAAGAGTATATATACCTGAAAGTCCCACAAGAGCATATATTATCCTGCTTATGATAGAATCCATACCGCCGAAAAGAGTCGCAACAAGGTCAAACTGGAAGAAGCCTATAAGACCCCAGTTGACGGCTCCTATTATTACAAGAGTTAAGGCGATATAATCGAGCACTTTCATATTCATAATAGCCCTCCTCTCCTTTTACTTGAATATCTATTTAAAATATCGACACTGCAGTATCCGATATAATAATATCTTTTGCAGTTTGGCGCATTTTATAATAACTTAAATTTCAGCAAAAATGGGAGAAGGTGGGAGATTATCTATTGCATGGCTTTTAAACATGTTCCACATGGTTCAGCTTTTTTCTTATTGCCTTCGTAAAAATTTTCTGCTTCATCGTATGTATCGAAATATTTCAGATTACAGCGTTTTGCTCTTTTTAGATGCGGACAATTAAAAAGTTTATCATGTATTTTTGCAGTACTTATGTTTAATATGTATTTTTTCATTATATCAGTCCTTCCTATGCTTCTATGATCCATAAATGATATGGTTCAAATTCAAAAGATAATTTTTTTATTTCAGCGCTTGATAATTCAAAATCAAGTAATCCAATGATATCGTAAATATCATAATCATATACATTAAAACCAATCTCATCACTTACTACGCCCAAATCATATCCTTGAGCACATATATATGCATCTCCACATTTATTGCCGTCTAACATAATATTTATTTTTACACTTCCATCAAGGAAAAAATCATTATTATTAAGTTTAACCGGTTTTGATTGTTTAATTTTTGCATGTATTTCCAGTATATCATTATCAATCTTTTCATATGAATCAATATTACATAAGAGATAATCAAAATATTTATTATCAATATCGCATATTTTTTCTTTTATAGATGATATAACAGAATTAATATGTTTTTCTTTTGCACTATATTCTGCGCTCACTTGGGCAGTTTCAAGTAATGTTTTAAATCCATCTTCTCTAGCTTTTTTTGCGGCTTGTTCTGACTTTATATTATCAGCTTGTATGCCGGATGCGGTATATAAACCTGCAGCATTACCTGCTATTCCGCTTGCTATGCCACCCCAAAATGCAGCATCTCTTTTTGTTGATGTTGTATATGCATTTGTACTTGCATATTGACCTAACAGATTCATAATTTCTTTTTTATTTTTGGCTTCCGCTGCATTTTTAATTTCAGAAATCAAATATTTATCTACACCAACAATCTCAGCAATATCTTTTTCCGTATTATATTTTACAATAGCCTCATTTCTTTTCTCATTTGATATAGTTTTTTTCTTCTTATTAACATTTGAATTTTTACCTATAAAATAAAGTTTTATAGCTTCATCAATATTATTATACCCATTCTTTTTGCAAATCATATCAAACATATACCGTTGTGCTTCATCCATTGGATCAGTAATTTTCTTGCTTTTACATTCTTTATAAAAACTTTTTGCTTCATTGACCGTGTCAGCCAAAGAAAGAAGACAATTGTATATGTTATCCTTTTCTTCCTGCAATTGTTTAGTTTTATTATATATATTATTATTTGTATCTTTTTTTAAAACATTAAAAAGGAATTTTTTTAAAAATGTGGTTGAGCTATAATTATTATTTTCTTTATTATAATCTTCCGTAATATTATTATCTATCTCTTTTTTTACATTTATATAGCTGTTAACCGCCTTATATAATTCAAAAGAATCATTTTTTACAGTTTCTAACATATTATCTTTATTATTTACAATTTTATCAATAAACTCATATTTATTATATTTTACAGATAAAATTTCATCCAAATACTTTTTGGGAAAATAAATTTTAAGTATAGAGTCAAAGCTATCCTTTTTCTTTTCTATACTTATCAGATTATTTATTACTTCTACAATTTTATCAGCATGGCTTGATATATCTGTCGCAGATAAATTCACCAAAAGTTTATTCACCGCATAATTCCAAGTACTATAAGAATAAATCCATTTATTGCTTATGCCATCTTCATTACATAAAGAAATATCTGTTTCAAGCTTATTTTCAAATTTTAATATAATATATATTCCTCTTCCAAAGCCATGATTATCATTTTTTACAGAAACGCTTGCTATTTTATTTAATGGAATAATAACAGGCTTTATATTTAACTTTTTATAAGATAAATGCGAAGTTTTAATATCTTTACTACCATAACCCACAGGAACAGCAATTAAATATTCATCATAAAAGAAATATGCAATATCTTTACCTACGACATCGCGGTTATATTCATAAAGTATACGATCACTATAACTAAAAAGAAATATTCTTTCTCCGCAATCTGCTATATTATTTGCAAATTCACCTCTATAGCCACCAATTTTTAAATCGGATTTTACAAAACCACAATCACCTTCAAATAAGTTTTCTATTTTTTTTAAATTTGGATTTAATTTTAAAATTTTATTGTATTCATTTATATCAACACATAGTTCTTTAAAACATTCCCTGTATAAAAAATATTCGGCATCTGCATCTACATAAGTCATATTTATCGCTCCCTTTCTTATAGATGAATAGAGTTATATACTCTATCTATTTTCATTATAGAGTATATAACTCTATTTGTCAATATAAAATATAATTTGTCTTATAATTAAAAATGAGGTGAATTGTATGAAATACAACGAGAGGATAAGGGAAATAAGAGAGTATAATTTTCTTACTCAGCAGAATATTGCAGACATTCTTCACATAGGTCAGAGAACTTATGCGGACTATGAAAGCGGAAAGACAAGAATACCGGTAGACAGTCTTTTGATACTTGCCCGATATTATAATGTTTCTCTTGACTACATTACGGGAGCAAGCAATATTAAAAACGAATATCCAAAAAAATAAGCCCTTCATTGTATTAATATGAAGCGCTTATTTTTTTGCATAAAAAGCAACTCGCCCTCCGTTATCAGAGAGCGAGCCGCTTTTGGCAATTATATGAATTATAACTTAGATAGTCATATTAAACTATTCCAAAATTATCATTTCACAAATCATATATTAAATTACTTATAATCTACTCCACAGGGATTTCCGCCCTTCCAGTCGTGATGCTGTGAGAGCTTGAAGGTTGCGTCGCTCTTTAAGAAGAATGTGTAGGG
>CANRNM010000045.1 GCA_947631975.1 uncultured Clostridia bacterium | reverse complement strand
GCACAAAAGCCGTTAGGGGTGTGGGGCGACTCGGAACGCCCCACGCTTTTTGCTTCTTTTTGTGCGCAAAAAGAAGATAGAAAAAAATTATATTTAAAAATTTATTTTTATAATGTTTATTGAAAAACATACTCCGTTATATTTTCCGTATCGTCATAATCCACGGCGATTGCCGAGTTATCGACGAAGTTATATATAAGTCCGTTATATTTGAACGGATGCACCTTGACTTCCTTTCCGTCCAGAGTTATTACTCCCTTCCTTTGGAAGCCGTCGTCAAGGTCAACGCTGTACACATATCCGCCCGTGAATGTTACCTCCTGTTTGCTTTCGTCCCTGTAAATGGTAACGGGCAGGGTAAATGTGTTCTTTTCCTTGTCGAAGCAGAAGGATGAAATATCCTTGAAAAGCCCCGACTCTATATTTCCCTTTCCAAGCTCCTCTCTGTAGAGCATGGCGGGCTTATCCTTGTCCGAAATGTCATATATGCTCATTGTGAGCTTATCCCCGCCGTTGTCAACGGTCAGTATATGATTTTCGTCATAGGTATATATGAGTATATTTCCGTCCGTGAGCCTCAGCACGCCGTTGCCTTTTGGATTGGTCGGCTCCGTCATATCCACGGAATATATAGCCTGTCCCGTCTTTTCGGGAGTGAGGAAAAGCATATTCTGCGAGAATATAGCCCTGTCTATCACCGTGCCCGAGACTATCTCGTTTGCATATCCGCATATCTCCAGATTGTTGTTGAGCACGTACACATTTGTGATGTCCGTGTTTGCGCCCTTTTTTCTGTAGTGCGCCGCAAGCCTGAAATAGCCCGAGTATTCGTTCATAGAGTCCTTGTTCGTTATATAGCCCTTCACATTTCCCTTGCCGGATGAATATATCTTTCCGTTTGAGAGGCTAAGTCTGTAAATGACCGTATTTTCGATGTTTTCATTGGAATCGAAGGCGTTGTATCTGTCCTTTGCCACATATATATTGCCGGAGGACATATATACATTCTCTCCCGCGCAGAGATAAGTCTTGAGCTCTGCGGGCATGGAGCTGTCCTCTATGTTGAGCGAGGCTATTGTGGTATAATCCCTGCCGCCGCCCTCGGGGAAATACTGCATACTGTCGTATTCAAGGCTTATAGGCTCGTTTCCCGAAAGAGAATCTCTGTAGGACGGGGGATAATATTTTCCGTCTTTTGAAAGCTCCGTTGCGGGTATGGACGAAAGCAGATAAACATAGCTTCCGTTTTGTACCGAATTAATATAGCTTCCCTCCGTTTCAAGCTCGCGGAGCTTGGAGGGCGCCGTTTTGCTGCTTATATTGTACACATACGCTATGGTGCTGCGGCTGAAGCCGTTTACACCGTCTGCATTTTCGGCCTCCTTGTCGCCCGTTATCACGAGCGTGGGACCGTGTACATATATCTTCCTGCCCACAAATCCACTGTCAAGCTCTATGGCAGACATCACATCAAGCCCCGAGGCGGGGTCTAAAATATATACCTTGTTCTTGTCCGCGTAGTATATATATCCGTCCGAGGCGTGCACGGTGTTCAGCTCCTTGTTTTCGAGAAGCTGAGCCGCGGGTATGCCGTCGGGCTTGTCCGACGAGCCTATCTGCTTTAAAATATTGTTGGGTGTGCTTATGCCCGTTATCTCCTTCATGTTTTCTTCATTGGCGACATAGGGCAGGTCGTTCACCTGTGATTTAAGGCTGTTTATGAAGTCTATGCTCTCTGTGTCCGTAAATGCGTCCTTCAGGTCGGATATGATAGCCATGTTGTCGTAGTAATACACCGACTTGCCGAAGGCATCGGCAAATACCTCTATAGGCACATATATACCGCCGTTTTTTAAGAATACCTTTTTGTCATATTCGATGTCGGCTTCTCCCGCGCTGTCCACCAGGTCTGCCTTCTGCCTGTCCAGCACAAGCGCCTGATTGTCAAGCCTTATAGTGGCGCGCGATGAAGAAAGGTCCTCCGACGCCGCCGCATTATAAGCCGAGCGGAAAAAGCTCATAGGCACATATATGGATTGATTTGCCGCAACAGGCACCATAGACGGGTCGTTTTTGTCTATGAGCATCTGTTCTTTGTTAACGAGCATTACGGGGCTGTTTTCATATATCACCACTGCCGAATCCAGCCTGTCCTCCACAACTACTTCTTCCGAATTTGAGGGGGCTGTAACATTTCCGCGGCTCTGCACTACCTGAAAGCACAGCACTCCGCAGAGTATGACAGCATATACAGAAAGGATGCCAAGCACCATTTTGTTATTCATAGCTTCACCTCATGGTAATTAGTAGATATAACCCGTAGGATTGGTATGCTGACCGTTTATTCTGACCTCAAAATGCAGATGCACGCCCGTTGAATAGCCGGTCGTACCTGCGCCCGATATTACCTGTCCTCTTGACACCTGCTGACCGACGGATACATAGAGCACATTGTTGTGCGCATATAATGTGGAGTAGCCGCCGCCGTGGTCTATTATTATACACTTGCCATAGCCGCCTCGCCAGCCCGCATATATTACGGTGCCGCTCTCTGCGGCAACAACGTCTGTGTTGAGCGTTGCCTTAAGGTCAAGTCCCGTGTGGAATTCCTGCTTTCCGCTTATGGGACTTCCTCTGTAGCCGTAGCCCGAGTTGGGCGCATAGCCCTGATAAGCGGGCACGGGGTACTGGAAGTGTCTGCCGTCGGAGTTATACACTCTGCCGGGATTTCCCTTTGCTATGGCTGTGGACTGCTGCGCCGTCTGCGCCGCCCTTGCCGCCTCTTCGGCGGCTGCCTGTGCCTTCTGTATGAGCGCCTGAACATTCTTGTCCTGCTGTTCAAGGTCGGCTATCTGCGCCTCATATGTAGCGGCGTTTGAATCCAGCTGTTTCACTATAGCTGTTTTCTGCTTTATTTTGGAATCCAGCTCCTGCTGTTTTGTGGTCTGCTTTGACTGCAGGTCTTCTATAGTCTTTTTGTCATTTTCTATTGAAATGACATTCTCGTTTATTATTCTTTCCGCCTCGGCATATTCTGCCAGAAGCTCGTTGTCGTGCTTCATAAAGCGGTTGGCATATTCCACTCTCGTCAGGAAGTCCGAGAAGCTCTTTGCTCCCAATATTACCTCCAGATAGCCCGAATTGCCGTATTCGTACATTATCCTTATTCTCTTTTTGAGAGTTTCGTACTGCTCCGTCTTTACCTTCTTTGCCTGCTCCAGCTCCTCCTGTTCCTTAGCGAGCTTTGCGCTCGTGTCGGCAAGCTGTGCGTTGAGCTGATTAAGCTCCGCCTGCACGCTCGAAAGCTCTCTGTCAAGCTGAGCCACCTCGGACTGCGCCGCCTGCTTCTGCGAATTTGTTTGATTGAGCTTTTGCTGTGCGGCGGATATCTGGCTTTGGAAAGCCGAACTCTTGTCCTGCAAAGACGATACGCTCTCCGCCCTTGCGCATACCGCCGTAAGGCTTAATACGAGAGAAAGAGCAATACCGGTAATTCTTTTATTCATAACATTCTCACTTCTTTTATTTATATATTTGCCAAAAATATTTTTAGAACCGTTTTGTTATACATTGAGGTGCTTTCTTATGGAATTGATACTTCCTATCGCGCCTATCAGCATACCCACGACGAGCGCTATCGGTATTATGACTACAAATATTTCCGAAGCAGGCTTGAGCTGACCTATCACCTTAAGCACCGTAAGGTCGGAATTGAATATTCCGTAGAGCTTTATGTAGCCGAGTATACAGAGCACGGACGGTATAACAGCGCCTATAAGACCTATTATTATACCCTCTATTATGAAGGGCCATCTTATGAACCAGTCCGTTGCGCCCACATATTTCATGATGTTTATTTCGTTCTTTCTTATAAACACCGTGAGCTTTATAGTGTTCATTATTATGCCTATCGAAACTATGCCGAGTATAGCTATAAGTATTACGGATACGAGCTTGAACGCCGTATCTATCGTTATGAGCGTTTCGGTCAGCTGCTGGGCGTGGCTTATAAGCTCTATGCCCTTGAACTGATAGTCCGCGTCGCCGAGCTTGGGCTCTGTCGATACTGCGCTTTGTGCAGGCTGTGTCATTACCTCGGGCGTGGGCTCTGCCGATTTGGCTTGATTTGCGGGGTCTGTCGCCTCGGAGTCCTTAGCCGCGGGATTTGTGGCAGGCTGTGTAGGCGCCTCCGTGGCTGTCTGCGCCGCCTGTGTTGCCGCCTGCGAAGCGGGCTCTGCATATACCGTATCGCTGAAAAGTCCTGCGCTGCTTTGCGGAGCGGGAGCCGCAGTCTGTGTCTGTGAGGCGGGAGCGGTCGTCTGCGCCTGTGATGCGCTCTCCGTCGTCTGCGCCTGTGCAGCGGTCTGTGCGTTGGGCTGTTCCTCCGCCTTCATGGTGTCGGGGCTGTCCTTTGCCTCCTCGCCCATTATCTGCTCCTCAAAGTCCCACTGGAGCTGTTCGGCTTTTTGTATAAAGCTCTTTTGATATCTTATGTCTTTGAGCATTATCTCGAGAGAGCGGGGAAGGGGATTGTCGTCCCTAAGTCCGTCCAGAAGCTCTGCCGAGTATATTCTCTTTGCGTTGTCAAGTGCGTCGTCAGCCGACACAAACTTGACCGAGCGCACCTCGGGCATACTCTCAAGCTGCGCTATCAGCGAGTTCACTTCCTCCTCGTCGGGCTCGTCGCCCAGGAAAAGCGTAACTCCTATTTCCGATTCTATCTGTTCCAATATATAGTCCACATTTGTTATTATACAAAGTGAAAGTATAACTATAAATATGCAGGCGCTTACTATTATTATGGAGGCAAAGCTCATAAGTCCGTTTTTGAATATGCCTCTTAAGCCCTGATTAATATAATATTTCCATGTTCTCAGCTTCATCGCTGTAGCCACCACCTTCAACATCTCTGAGTACAACGCCCTTGTTTATTGCCACAACTCTCTTTTGCATCCTGTCGACAATATCTCTGGCGTGTGTGGAAATAACAACGGTCGTGCCGTTTCTGTTTATTTCCTGTATGAGATCCATTATCTCCCATGCCGTATCGGGGTCAAGATTGCCCGTAGGCTCGTCCGCCAGAAGAATGGGCGGTCTGTTTATAATGGCTCTTGCGAGCGCAACTCTCTGCTGTTCTCCGCCCGAAAGCTGGTTGGGGTAGGCGTTTATTTTCTTAGCCAGTCCCACCATAGCCAATATCTGGGGCACATTTCTTCTTATTATCTTGGGATTGGTCTCCACTACCTGCATGGCAAAAGCCACGTTTTCATACACCGTTTTGGACGGCAGAAGACGATAGTCCTGGAACACAACGCCTATCTTTCGCCTCAAATAGGGTATCTGCCGTCTTTTGAGCCTCGTTATGTCCGTGCCGTTTATTATTATGCTGCCGCCCGTAGGCTCTATCTCCTTGAGCAGAAGCCTTATGAAGGTGGATTTTCCCGAACCCGACGAGCCGACTACAAACACGAATTCTCCTCTTTCTATGTTAAGATTGAAATCGCGCAGTCCCACGGCTCCGTTTTCATATACCTTTGTAACATTCTCCATCTTTATCATTAAGGATTTACTTCCTTTCTTTGGTGAAAATATTAAAGCTATGTACCTTATCAGTACATAAAGTTTTCTCTGTAGTTGAGATATTTGCTTACCATAAGCATTATCTTGAATATTATGGCGTCGTCAAAGTTTCTCAGGTCGAGGCTTGTCATTTTCTCCAGCTTGTCAAGCCTGTAAACAAGAGTATTTCTGTGTATATAAAGCTGTCTTGAAGTCTCGGAAACATTGAGGTTGTTTTCAAAGAACTTGTTTACGGTAGTGAGAGTTTCGTCGTCAAACTGCTCTATGGACGCGCCGTGAAGCACCTCGTTTACGAACATCTTGCAGAGCGAGCCGTCAAGCTGATATATAAGTCTGCCTATGCCCAGCTGCTCGTAGTTTACAACGTTTTTGTTTTCCTCGAATATCTTGCCTACCTCCAGCGCAAGCTTTGCCTCTTTATAGGAAAGCGATACGTTTTTGAGGTCGTTTACGGCAGTACCTATCGAAACATATATATTTGTCATTGCCTCTGCCGAAAGCGTGTCGTATATGCTCTTTGCTATGGACTCTATTTCCTCTCTGCCGTCCTTTTCCTTGAGCTCCTTTACAAGTATTATGCTCTTTTCGTCAACGGCTGTAACAAAGTCCTTCTGCTTTGTGGGGAATATGCTCCTCACTATTTCCACAACGTTGAGGTCCTTGTCTATCTCCGTTTCTATGAGGTAAACAATTCTTCTCACTGAATTTTCGATATGCAGCTTCTTAGCCCTTGAATAAATGTCCACAAGCAGGAGGTTGTCCAGCAGGAGGTTTTTGATAAAGTTGTCCCTGTCATATCTTTCCTTGTATGCCACAAGCAGATTTTGTATCTGGAAAGCTGTCATTTTGCCTATTCTGTAGGTCTCCTCGTCGTCGCCCTTTATTATGACGATGTATTCGGCAGAGCCGTTGTCGAGCACCTTGAAGTACTGATAGCCCTGTATGAGCTGGCTGTCGGCAGGGCTCGCTATGAATATGTCGGCGCTGTCTATGGTGGCGTTCACCATTTCGTCCTCGGTGGTAGCCACGATCTTGCCTTCTCTTTCTGCCACACTGAGCTCGCGTCTTGTAATGTTTTTAAGACCGTCTATAGTGCTCTGTAAAATCTGGTTTGAAATCATCCCCGTTTTCCTCCTTTATTTTATAAAAAGTATAAGTCTGTCTTTAAACCGCAATATATACCTTTATATATTTTATAACAAAATGACTAAAAAATAAAGAGAAAACACAAAATTTTTTTGAAATTTGTAAAAAATTAATCTCTTTTTAATATTTTGTAAAGAAATTTTAATATGAACGGGGATACATTTACGGCAAAATATGTTATAATTAATTCATATGACACTATGAGCCAAGACTTTGCCCGGTCTATACGGCTTGGGCAAGGCTGTAAAATACATATAGGGATAAGCAAAGGAGAGAGGAAAAATGTCAGACGAAAAGAAAAAGATCGAAGTCAGCATAGGAGGCAAAACCTATAACCTTGCGGGCATGGAAAGCGAGGAATATATGAGCACCGTCGCGAAGTATCTTGACGGCAAGATAAATGAAATAAAATCAAAGTCAACTCCCAACATAGTCTATGAGGAATCCTTTCCCATTATACTCGCGCTCAATATTGCGGACGACCTTTTCAAGGAAAAGGAAAACAAGGAAAACACAAGCACCGTTGTTACAAAGGACAACGAGGAAAGCATAGCCAAGGAGCTTTCACAGCGCCTCAACGACAAGATAAAGGAATTTACCGAGCTTAAAAACCGCTTCAGTCTCAAATCCAACGACTACGATATACTTCTCGGTCAGTACGAGGCAAAGAGCGGAGAGGTGGACGGACTTAAGACTACAATAGTCAACCACGAGGACAATATTGAAAAGCTCGAAAGAAAGATAGACGTTCTCAATTCGGACATAACCGAGCTCAAAGGCAGGATAGAGGAGAAGTCGCAGTACATCACGGACCTCACAGCCAAGATAAACGGCAAGAATCAGGAGCTTAACGCTCTCAGCAAAAAGCTCAACGAAAAGAATGTGGCGCTTAATGAGCTCAATCAGAAGGCTGCGGAGAGGAATATAAAGCTCAACACCGTCAATAAGGAAAGGGACGACCTTTCCGTCAAATTGAAGAGCGCCAACATAAACATAAGAAATCTTGAATCCGACATAAACCGTCTCACACAGGACAAGAAGTCTCTCAAGGACAAGAATGAAAGTCTCAAAAAGGACATAGCTTCCGTAAAGGATCAGTTCGATACATTCAAGAGCAGTCTTGACACCATAAGCAATGAAAATCAGCTTAAGGCGGCTTTTGCCAAGGTCAAGGCGGAGAATATAGAGCTTATGCGCAGAATAGAGAGTCTGGAGGCAGAGCTTTCGGACAACTGATGCGTTTATTACCTACAGCGCTTATTGGGTGATATTATGAAAAAAGCGGAAATTTTAGCACCTGCGGGAACAAAGGAAAGCGTCATAGCCGCCATAAACGGCGGCTGCGATGCCATATATATAGGCGGAAATAAATTCAATGCCCGTCATTATGCGTCAAACCCCTCTCAAAATGAGCTTAAGGATATTATAGATATCTGCCATTTAAGAGGGGTCAAGGTGTTTATTACACTTAATATCCTCTATAAGGAAAAAGAGCTCAACGATGTTTTGGATGTCGTAAAAGAGGTGTACGGATACGGCGCCGACGCGCTCATAATACAGGACATAGGTATGCTCGCGCTTGTTAAGGAGCATTTCCCGCTTATAAATATAAGCGCTTCCACGCAGATGACCGTGCACAGTGCGGAGGGCGCGGAGCTTTTAAATCGGCTCGGAGCCGATAGGATAGTCCTTGCAAGGGAGCTAAATTTGGATGAGATAAAGCATATAAACAGCCTTAATAACAGACCCGAAACCGAGGTCTTTGTTCACGGCGCGCTCTGCGTGTGCTACAGCGGGCGCTGTCTTATGTCGAGCCTTATAGGCAGAAGGAGCGGAAACAGGGGCAGGTGCGCGCAGCCCTGCCGTATGGACTATACCCTCACAAAGGACGGCAAGCCCATAAAAAAAGGCTGTCTGCTTTCCCCCAAGGATATTTCGGGGCTGGATATATTGGACAAAATAGCGCTTTCCGGCGTGGACAGCCTCAAAATAGAGGGCAGGATGAAGGACCCCGAATATGTGTATGAAACGGTATCCGTTTACAGAAAATATATAGACCTCGCCTGCTCGGGGGATAATTACCGAGCGGACAATGCCGACAGAGAGGAGCTCACGGCAATATTCAACAGAGGCGGAGAGCTTTCCCGCGGATATTTTGAGAGCTTTTCCGGAGGCGCCATGATGAGCGCATCCCCCAAGCACAGCGGAGCGGAGATAGGCGAGGTGATCTCCTTCGACCGCAGGAGCGGTCTTTGCCGTATAAAGCTCAATAAGAGCGTGAGCGCGGGAGACGGCATAGAGATATGGTCGGAGCCTCGCACGGGCGCGGGCATAAATGTCAGCGCCGACGCGGGCAGTGTCATAACCGTCAAAATAAAGGGAAGCGCAGGGAAAGGCGACAGAGTGTTCAGGTCCTTTGACAAGGCGCTTAACGACAGATTGAAAAGACACTGCATAAAGCTCGAAAGAAGGCTCAATGTGCGCATAAAGGCGGGCATAGGGCTTGAAAAAAGCTTTGTGGAATTTATAGACTACGGCATAACATACGAGGGCGAGGGAGCACAGAAGGCTCTCAACCGCCCCATGACGGAGCAAGAATTTACAGAGCGCATATGCAAGACGGGCGACACGCCATTTGAATTTGAGGTCGAGGGCGTGAGCGTCGAGGACGGTCTGTATATGCCCGTTTCAAAGCTTAATATGATAAGACGGAGCGCCTGCGAAATGCTCGAAAAGCATATTACAGAAAAGAGCAGACGGCAGAACGCAAATTACAGATATAAAAAAACACCGCGCGAAAAGGCAAAGGGAGCCGTAATAACCGCTCTTGTGAACACGGCGGAACAGCTCAAAGCCTGCATTGATGCGGGAGTAAAGAGGATATACTGTCCTCCCGAAACGGCAGACGAGAGCGCTTATATCAAGTGCAGAGAAAAGGGCATAGAGCTCTATATCGCCCTTCCTCACATCACAAGACGGGGCAACGCCGTATTCTATGAAAAATATAAAAACTGCGGCGGCTATCTTGTCAGGAGCTTGGGAGAAATGCGTTGTGATAAGACCGTCATAGCGGACTACAGCCTTAATATAATGAACAGCGCCTCTTTAGATGTTATGCGAAGCATAACGGGCGGCGGCATTGTAACTCTTTCGCCCGAGCTTAACATTGCGGAGCTTAACGACACGGCGGATAAGGACTGCGAGATAGTCGTTTACGGCAGGCTTCCGCTCATGACTACCCACCAATGCCCCGCAGGGCTGTATGATGCGGATAAGGACGGCTCGAAGTATTGCTCCTTGAGGGGCAAAAATCACGCTTACGCGCTCACGGACAGGACTCACAGGAGCTTCCCAGTGCTCCGTAACTGTGGAGAGTGCTATGCGCTCATACTCAATTCGGAGCCCATATATGTTCTCAACAGGGCTGCGGAGCTCATAGGCACGGGCGTCGGCTTTATGCGTCTGGAATTTACCGACGAGGACTACAAAGCCTGCTTTGAGCTTGCCTCGGAGCATATAAATGTAATAGAAAAAGGATTTGAGCCTAAGCTCGATATAAAAGGCACGGGCGGACATTTCGGCAGAGGGGTGTATTAAATGATAGACATGTGCATCATTGTTTCAAAATATCTCTTTATACTTTATATAGCGCTCTTTGTGTTCTTCGGCTTTATGATATGCCTCAGAAATCAGGACATGACGCGCTTCAGCATAAAGGCGGGACTGAGCAATCAGAGGATATGCATTATACTTTTCCACATCACGGCGAGTGTTATACTCATATCCGCCTCCTTGGAGTACGATATGCGTTCAGCCGTCATATACTGCGTTTCGGGCTTCTTCCTCATTATGGGAGGAAATATGGCGATATCGAGGCTTTACAAAAACGGCAGTCAGCTTCTTTACAACTGCGTTTTCTTCCTCATGGATATAGGTCTTATGATGCTCTATAGGCTCAATACCGACCTTGCCTTAAGACAGCTTGCATGGAACGCCATAGGCATAGCCATGATGCTTGTTATGCCGCGGCTCCTTGTCGTTATGCCCAGGCTTGACAGATTCAAGATAGTATATGTCATTATTTCCTTTGCGCTCTTGGGCGCAACGCTCATCTTCGGCTCGTCCGAGTTCGGCGCAAAGAACTGGCTCAGCATAGGTCCCGTGGGCTTTCAGCCCTCCGAGATAATAAAGGTATGCTTTATATTCTATCTGGCTTCCGCCTTTGCCGAAAAGCCCAAAATCAAAGACATGATCGTACCCGCGATAATAAGCGCCGTTATAGTGCTTGTGCTTGTGGCGGGTCAGAAGGACCTCGGCTCCGCCCTTATATTCTATATGACGTTTCTTGCGGTGCTCTTTATGGCTACGTCCAATTATTTATATTTCTTCGGCGGAATAGCCTTTCTGGGGCTTGCGGCAAGCATAGCCTATAGGCTTTTCGACCACATACGCGTCAGATTTGAGGCATGGCAGAACCCTTGGCTCGATGTCAGCGACACGGGCTATCAGATAGCGCAGTCGCTCTTTGCCATCTGCACATGGGGCGTTACGGGCATAGGCTTCACAAGGGGCTACGCCTCGTCAATACCCGTTGTGGAGAGAGATTTTATATTTGCGGCGGTCTGCGAGGAATTCGGCGTCATATTTGCCGTGGGGCTCATATGCGTATTCATGTTGATTTTCTTGGAGGGTGCAAGAGGCGCGGCGCGCAACAACAACCGCTTCCTTGCTCTTGTGTGCGCGGGACTTACGGCGCTTATAGCCTTCCAGTCCTTCCTTATAATAGGCGGCGTCATTAAGCTCATACCGCTCACGGGCGTAACTCTGCCCTTCGTGAGCTACGGCGGAACCTCCGTTGTCATAAGCTATATAACCATAGCCATCATACAGTGGATAATAATGCGCAACGAGCAGGCGGAGCAGGCTCTTGCATCGGAGAAAAAGGAAAATGAAAGACCTGCGAGGGCGCAGAAAAAAACCTCCGCCTCTCCCGCAAGACAGCCCAAAGCGCGCACGGCGGAGAGAACGCCTGCCAAGACATTAAACACGGCGCCCACGGCAAGGAAAACGGCGCGCAAAACGCCTGCCAAGACAACTAACGCTCTTGAAAGACCGTCGAGGCGCTCATCCGCCAAGACCCCTCCGCCCTTGGGCAGACCCGAGAGCTACAACAGAAAAAGGAGGGATAAATAATGCGAAGCGCCATTAAAAAAATATTCTGGCTTTACGCCCTTATTTTTCTAATAATGATAGTCTATCTTCTTAAGCTCTGTCTTTACGACTCACACAGCTTTGTCGCCAATCCCTTTAATCCCAGGCTTTCGCAGAGCTACGAGGGAATAAAAAGAGGCTCTATTTACGATGCCAACGGCGATGTCATAGCCGAGGATGTCAAGCAGGAGGACGGGAGCTTCAAAAGAGTTTATACCAATGCCGAATACTACGCCCATGTTGTGGGTTACACAGTAAAGGGCAAGGCGGGCGTGGAGTCTAAGTATAACTTCCGCCTTGAGACCATAAGCAGCGAATTTGTACAGCGCTTGGCTCAGCTTCTCTGGGGAAAGGACATAGAGGGAAACGGACTTGTGCTCACTCTTGACAACAGACTTCAGGAGATAGCGGGCGATGAGCTTGGAAACCAGAAGGGCGCAATAGTCGCCATGGAGCCGTCCACGGGCAAGGTGCTTGCCATGGTGTCGAGCTCCAGCTTTGACAGCAACTCCGTGGAACGCGACTGGGAGGCGCTCAATTCGGACGATGAAAATTCGCCCCTTCTGAACAGAGCCACTCAGGGACTTTATCCTCCCGGCTCCACATTCAAGATAATAACGGCAGCCGCCGCTCTGGGCGCGGGAGGCGACCTCAAGAGCTTTGAGATGGACTGCGAGGGCGAGGAAAAATTCGGGCACAGCATAATACATTGCTATGACGGAAAAGCCCATGGAAATGTGGATATGCAGTCGGCTTTTGCAAAGAGCTGCAATATTTATTTCTCACAGCTCGGTCTTAAGACGGGCAGCAAAAGGCTAATAGAAACAGCCGATGCCTTCGGCTTCAACAAGGACATAGGTCTTTCTCTGGAGTTCAGCCGTTCCACCTTCCCCATGACGGAGGACGCTCAAGACATAGAGATAGTGGAAACCTCCTTCGGACAGGGCAGAACGCTCGTAACACCGCTTTTTATGGCTATGGTTACCTCGGCTGTCGCCAACAACGGCATGATGATGCAGCCCTATGTCGTAGACCACAGCCTCACCCCCTCGGGAGGCGTGAGAAACAGGACAATACCCGTAAAGCTTAGACAAGCCATATCCCCCGAGCTTGCGGAGCAGATAAAAGAGCTCATGTGCGGAGTGGTGGAGGGCAGAGGCGGCACGGCTCCGCAGGCGGCTTTCACTATAGCCGTGGATAAGGATGATAACACCTCCGGCTCCTCCGCGGCGGCGACCGAAAATATAAGAGTGGCATGCAAGACGGGCACGGCTGAAAATCCGCAGGGCGAGGACCATGCGTGGTTTGTTGCCTTCGCTCCTGCCGACGATCCCAAGATAGCCGTTTCCGTGCTCCTTGAAAATGCGGGCAAGGGCAGCAACGCCATACCCGCAGCCAGAAAAATAATGAAGGAATATCTCGAGGATCTAAACTGAAAATGCATCATATGACATATTGAATATGCCGACTTAATTTTATTAAGTTCAAAAAACTCCGCCGAGCCTTTTGGGGCTTGTCGGAGTTTATTTTTTTTCAATAAAATATAATACCTTTTTTTTACAAAAAAATACTTGCAAAATTATTAAAATGTGATATTCTAAAATGAGGGTCGGGTGATAGCCCGCGCTCTATAACAAATATAATATTTTTAATATAAGAGGTCGGAGCAATGTCAATATTAATAAGCACAGCTATGTATCACAGCGATAATTTCAAAAATATACTGCATTTTATTGAAAGATACAACGGAAAGGTCGGCGCGGAGATTTTTCCCCGCTTTGACGAGAAGGGCTTTGAACAGGCTTTGAGGGAGTGCGTTCCCGCGCTCAAGCAGGTGGATATCACCATTCACGAGCCATATTTCGAGGTGGAACACACGGCGGATTTTGAGTCGGCAGCCTACCGCAAGACCATTTATCGCCTTAGCTCCATGATAAAGTACGGCTCCGTCATGGGCTGCGAGTATATAGTCTATCACCACAATAACTGCGCTGTCGCTCCCGAAGATAGGGAAAAGCTCATAAAGACATCGCAGGATAATCTCTACGAGGTGTCTCAGCTCCTTCTTCCCTACAACATAGCCGTTGCGGTGGAAAATGCGGGCACGCTTTCAAAGGGGACCATGCTCCTTTCTCAGGAGGAATATATTTCGCTCGTGCTTGAAAGCCCCTGTCTTGCAGTCATAGACATAGGGCATATCAATGCCAACGGCTGGGATATGGAGAGGGTCATAACGGCTCTTAAGCACAAAATAACAGCCTACCATATCCACAATAACCACGGCAAATATGACGAGCACAACAGGATATTTGACGGCACTCTGGATTTCAACCGCTTCATGGAGCTTTATATGAAGCATACCCCCGGCGCAAAGCTCGTGCTCGAATACAGCGCCGAGCTTGCTGATAAAGAGGAGGATATCTGCCGCGATATAGACTATATCACCGAAATAATATCAAACGCCGATAAGGCGCTGGCATAAAGCCGTACTGCGAGCGAGCTATACTCGCTCGTTGCGTGTCGATAAAATACTTTTTTGACCCTTCAGTCGCCCTTCGGGCGCCAGCTTCCCTGCTCCGCAAGGACGCCTTATAGTGTTGTGCCCTTCGGGCAAAATAAGTTTACTGTTAGAAATACAAACATTATAAGCCGTCCTTTAGCCCGATAGGGCTAAGGGAAGGTGTCAATCCAAAAGGATTGACGGAAGGGTTTTATTTGTATAAAAGATACTTTTTCAACAGTCTGAAGAGCCGATACATATAAATGCATCGGCTCTTTTCACAATTAGAGCAAATTGTTT
>CANRNM010000044.1 GCA_947631975.1 uncultured Clostridia bacterium | reverse complement strand
CTTCATCAGGCTCTTTATCAGAATTATCGATTCTAAGATAGTTGTCAAAAACAATCTCGCCTTCATAACTGACACACCTGTGATTTTTATCATCATTGATCAAACGCTGGTTCGACTTCTCTATATCTCTTTTGGAAGCCTTATTTTTCAGCCTGTTCTCTGAAACATTTCTTTTCAGCCTGATTTCTTGCGGAGCAATCAATTCAACGTAATAGAAATCTGTCCCATACGGTTCAAATATACCCTTGACGTGCTCCAGATACTCCCAGTCTGAAGGTAAATCGAAATCCATCATCAATGTAAAAATCATCCCATAATTGTCAGAAGCTGCATAGTTCCTGAAAATAATATCTCGCATTTCTGATATCGTTTTCCCATCGTATCTGCCGAAAATTTCTATCACAGGTTCGATGGTCATGTGATTGTGAAAGAGCCTTAATTCAGTTATTTTCATCAGTTCTTGACCAACTGTCATTTTTCCGACAGCAGCATCACCAATTATAAATAATAATTTCATAGAACACCTCCATAACTTCCGATTTATCTCTGTTTGTATTTTTTATTATACCAAGACATACATTATTTTTCAATATAAACCCGTCCTAATATAAATTAAAAATAAACACCCCATTCCCAAAATAGGGGATGGGGTGATGTTTTATGAAATCATGCCGGGTGTAAAACACGCCCTTTTAGTCAAAGGACTATATTACCTGACCCTTAGTTATTACAACGGGATCTTCGGCTGTGCCTATCACCTGCTTGCCGTCGCTTATGACAGCTTCCTTATCTATAATTGCGTTTTCTATAACGCAGCCCTTGCCTATATAAGAGCTCTTCATAATTATAGAATTATTTACGGTAGCGCCCTCGGCAACCGTTACCTTTCTGAAAAGCACGGAATTTGAAACCGAACCGTCTATTATTGTGCCCGTGCCTATGATAGAGTTCTTGACCTCTGCCGTAGAGTTGAGCTTTGCGGGCGGGTCGTCGCTTGGCTTGGTGGTGATGTAGGGCTCGCTCTTGAGCTCCGCAAGTATCTCGGGCTTAAGGAAGTCCATATTGGTCTGCATATAAGCCTCTACACTGTTGAGAGTGTTCCAGTAGCCGTCAAAACGATAGCCGTAAATATTGAGATGATTCTTGTTTCTGAGGATTATGTCCTTTACGAAGTCATAATATCCCTTGGGTATAGCGTTTTCAAGAAGCTTTATAAGAAGCGGTCTTGAAATAACGTATATACCGAGCGAAATATCGTTGCCCTTGGGCTCTATGGGCTTTTCCTCAAAGCCTGTGAGCTTCATGTCCTCATCGTATGTTACAACGCCGTAGTCGTGGGGGTCCTTGCCCGCCTCGTCAGCGTTCTTTGTAACTATTGTTATGTCTGCGCCCTTTTCGATGTGGTAGTCAAGAAGCTTCTGATAATCCATCTTGTATATAGCTTCGCCCGATGCTATCACAACGTAGGGCTCGTGGCTCCTCTGAAGGAAGGAGATATTCTGATATATAGAATCGGCTACGCCTCTGAACCAGAAATTGTTGTCGCTTGAAAGGAAGGGTGTGAATATATAAAGTCCGCCTTCTTTTCTGTCAAGATCCCACCACTTTGCGGATGAAAGGTGATCCTGAAGACTTCTTGAGTTGTACTGCGTGATAACGGCTACCTTGTTTATAGAAGAATTTGACATATTGCTGAGCGCAAAGTCAATAGCTCTGTATGACGAAGCAACGGGCATAGCCGCGATCGCTCTCACCTTACAAAGGCTCTTAAGTCTTTCGCTGTTGCCGCCGGCTAAAATGATACCAATAGCTTTCATAATTATATCGCCTCCTCAAGAATTACTACATTCTGTCCGCTCGGAAGCTTGCTGTCTGTGTAATTATCAGCTGTTGTCTTGCCGTAAATAACGCAGTTCTTACCAATCTCTATTCCATCGGGAACAGTAGTGTTGCTGCCGATAACAGTTATGCCTGTGTTGTATATGGCAGGCTTTGCCTCGTTGGGAACGTTGTCGCCCACACCCACCACAACATTATCGCCTATTACGGTGTTCTGGTCGATTATACATCTGTCAAGTACAACATTCTTGCCTATATGACAGCCTTCCATTACTATAGAATCCTTTATCACCGCGCCTTCTTCTATGGTAACATTCTTACTGAGCACGGAATGTACTACCTTGCCGTCTACCTGACAGCCCTCCGAAACAATGCTTGTCTTTATCTCGGAATTTGCGCCTGCATACATAGGCGGCTGAAGATTGCTGTTTGTGTATATCTTCCAGAAATCCTCATAGAGATTGAACTCGGGCAGAGTCCTTATAAGCTCCATATTTGCTGCCCAGTAGGACTCAATGGTTCCTACATCCTTCCAGTAATCCTTGAATCTGTAAGCATAGAGCGTCATACCCTTGTTGAGCATAGACGGTATTATATGCTTGCCGAAGTCGCTGTCGGCATGGATCTTGTTGTCCTCGATAAGAGCTTCCCTCAGCTTTGACCATGTGAATATGTATATACCCATACTCGCAAGGTTGCTCTTGGGATTTGCCGGCTTCTCCTCAAATTCGTATATCTTGTCGTTCTCGTCGGCATTCATTATACCGAAACGGCTTGCTTCTTCCATTGTTACCTCAAGAACGGCGATAGTAACATCGCAGTTGTTCTGCTTATGGAATTTGAGCATAGCGGCGTAATCCATCTTGTAAATGTGGTCGCCCGATAATATAAGCACATACTCGGGCTTGTTTGCGTCGATGTAATCAATGTTCTGATAGATAGCGTTGGCTGTGCCCGAATACCACTCGCCTTTTTCTCCCTCTGTCTGGTGAGGAGCGAGTATGGACACACCGCCGTTTCTTGTATCGAGATCCCAGGGCACGCCTATACCTATATGCTGGTTGAGCGTAAGGGGCTGATACTGTGTGAGAACGCCGACCGTATCCACGCCTGAATTAACGCAGTTGCTCATCGGAAAGTCGATTATCCTGTATTTACCTCCAAAGGCAACGGCAGGCTTTGCCTTGTCCATTGTCAGTATGCCTAAACGACTTCCCTGTCCTCCGGCTAAAAGCATAGCCATCATTTCTTTTTTTTGCATAGCTTTGATCCCTCCATTCCGCTATGTTTTCTCTTTAACTATATCATACCACATTTCTATGGTAAATTACAACAAAAAAAATGTAATTTTTTCAAAAATTTATAAGTAATTCGTAAAACAGGCTTTTACACTATATTTTTCAATGTGATTTTTTTCTAAAAAACTATGTATTTTACACTGTTTTATGTTTATTTTTTACAAAATAGGTTATTTTTTTGCCTTATTAAATTATTTTTATGGTAATTTGCACCGAATTGGGGTAAAATATAGTTGATTATAATTAATGCCGTACTTTTGAGGAGGAAAATATGAAATTCGGATTTATAAGGACTGCCGCCGCAACACCCAAAATAAAAACGGCAGACTGCATTTATAATACAGATGCCATAACGGAATGTATGAAAAAGGCTTACAATAACAATACGGAGCTTTTGGTTTTTCCCGAGCTTTGCATAACGGGCTATACCTGCGGAGACCTTTTCGCCCAGAAAACGCTTCTCGATTCCGCGCTTGAAGGTCTGGAAAAAATAAAAGAGGCTTCTGCGGATATGAATATGCTTACGGTCGCAGGCTTGCCCTTTGAATATGCGGGCAATCTTTACAACTGTGCCTGCGTTATATACAAGGGAAAAATACTTGCGCTCATACCCAAGACATTCCTGCCCAACTATAATGAATTTTACGAAATGCGCTGGTTCAGAGAGACTTTGAATGAGACCATGTATGTAAATATTCTGGGCGAGGATGTTCCCTTCGGCACGGATATAATAATAAGGTCAAGACATATGGTCGAATTCAGTCTTGCCGTGGAGATATGCGAGGACCTCTGGAGCGTTGTGCCCCCGTCGTCAAGGCACGCTCTTGCGGGCGCCGTGATAATAGCCAATCCTTCTGCGGGAAACGAGATAACGGGCAAGGACATATACAGAAAATCTCTTGTTGAAAATCAATCTGCCAGAACGCTGGGCGGATATGTATACGCCTGCGCGGGCGAGGGCGAATCCACGACCGATGTTGTGTATTCGGGACATAATATAATATGCGAAAACGGCATAACGCTCGCCGAGGCAAAGAGATTTGAAAATGGCATAGTTTACGGCGATATAGATGTTATGAGGCTTTCCTCCGAGAGAAGGAGGAACACCACCTTCAAGACAGACGGCAGCGGTTATACGGATGTATTTATTGACTTTGCGCCGAATGACTGCGATATTGACCGCTTTATAGACCCTTCTCCCTTTGTGCCCTCCGATATAAGGCTTAGGGAAAAGCGCTGCGAGGAGATAATAAACATACAGGCTCACGGACTTAAAAAGCGTATAGAGCACATAGGCTGCAAAAATGTCGTTATAGGCATAAGCGGAGGACTGGACTCCACACAGGCGCTCATAGTCTGCAGCAAGGCATATGAGCTTGCGGGGCTTGACAAAAAGGGCATAATAGCCGTTACGATGCCATGCTTCGGCACTACCGACAGAACGCACAGCAATGCCGAAGCCCTTGTTGAAAAAATAGGCGCAACGCTTGTGGAAGTGAATATAAAGGACGCAGTAATGAAGCATTTTGAGGACATAGGGCATGACCCCGCCCTGCACGACCTCACATTCGAGAACTCACAGGCAAGGCAGAGGACAATGGTGCTTATGGATATGGCGTCGAGATACAACGGCTTTGTTGTGGGAACGGGCGATTTAAGCGAGCTGGCTCTGGGCTGGGCTACCTACAACGGCGACCATATGAGTATGTACGGCGTCAACTGCTCCATACCCAAAACGCTCATAAAATACCTCATAGACTACATTGCCGACACAACGGAGGACGAGGGGCTCAGACAGGTGCTTAAGGATATACTCGACACGCCCATTTCCCCCGAGCTTCTTCCGCCCGATGACAACGGCGATATAGCTCAGGTTACGGAGGACGTTGTGGGACCCTATGAGCTTCACGATTTCTTCCTCTACAATATGGTAAGGCTCGGCTATGAGCCCGACAAGATATTCTATCTTTCCAAGCTTGCATTCAAGGGAAAATATGACGATGCCGTGCTATATAAATGGCTGAGAAATTTCTTTTGGAGATTTTTCACACAGCAGTTCAAAAGGAGCTGTCTGCCCGACGGTCCCAAGGTCGGCTCCGTAAGCCTAAGCCCCAGGGGCGACTGGAGAATGCCAAGCGACGCATCCGTGGGAGTGTGGCTTGAAATACTGGACAGAATAAAAGAAGAAAATAATTTCTGACAACACCGCCATAGAATGTAATATAAAAAAATTATACACAGCTAACAGGAGGACGCAATGAGTAATAATAACATCAAAAGACGCTTATGCAGGCTCGCCGCATTTATAATGTGCGTGCTCTGCACTCTGACATCCGTCTTTGCAGAGCCCTTGCAGGAAACGGCAAAGGACGGCACGGGCTCCTATGTCAGGACTCTTTTCAACGAACAGAACGGTCTGCCCACGGGCGAGGCAAACACAATAATACAGTCCTCCGACGGATATATATGGATAGGAAGCTACGGCGGACTTATACGCTACGACGGAAGCACATTCAGAAACTACAGCACCGAAAAATCAATACCCTCTTCATCTATAAGGTCGCTTTTTGAGGACTCAAAGGGAAGGCTTTGGATAGGCACTAACGACGCGGGCGTATATAAATATGAAAATGGGATATTCAGCGCAATAGCAAGCCCGGACGACTTTTCCTTCCTCTGCATAAGGGACTTTGCGGAGGGACTTGACGGCAAGATATACATAGCGTCCAATTCGGGCATGGGAGAAATAAACGAACAGACCTCCGGCATAGAGCCCTACAGCGACAGTGCCCTTGCGGGAGAAACAATATATTCCATAGGCTGCGACAGCACGGGCAGGATATGGGCTGCCATGAATTCGGGCAAGTGCGCGGCTGTAAAGGACAAGAAAGCGGAAATAATAGACTATTCGGATATTTTAAGCTCCGGCGAGGTATACTGCCTTGCGGACGACAGAAACGGAAACATATATCTGGGCTCATCCGAAAACGATATTGCCGTGCTGAGCTTTGACAGCGGCGGAAAAATAAGCTCAAAGCAGTATTCCACGGGAAATATATATACTCACAACAACATAAAGGTAGGAAGCGACGGCACCATACTCATATGCGGAGAGCACGGCTTTGCGGTCATGGACGAGGACGGAAGCATAATTATGTCCGACAATACCAATCAAACCATATCCACTACCGATGCCTGCGTAGACTATGAGGGGAATATATGGTTTTCTTCGTCTAGCTACGGCATAATAAAGTACACAAAGGGCTGTATGTCGCCCTTCGGCGAGAACACCTCCGTATCAAAGCTTGCCATAAATGCGGTAACAAAGAGCGGAAATGAATTTTATATAGCTCACGACAACGGACTTGCCGTAATATCGGCAGACGGCAGGGAGGTAACAAACAGCCTTACAAATATGCTTAAGGGCATAAGAGTGCGCCATGTATTCACGGACAGCAAGGGCATTGTCTGGCTTTCGACCTACAGCAGCTACGGCGCGCTGTCCTACGACCCTCAAAATAAGGGCATAAAGCTCTATAACACCTCAAACGGACTTATAAGCAGCAGGGTCAGGCTTGTTGCCGAGCTTTCCGACGGAGCCATTGCGTTTGCCACTCAAGAGGGCATAAGCATAATGAGGGACGGCAAGGTAACCGAGAGCTACAACAGCTCAAACGGAATGAGCATTGAGTCCATACTCTGCATGGCGGAGGATGCCGACGGCACATTGTATATGGGCAGCGACGGCAGCGGAATATATGCTCTCAAGGACGGAAAAATAACATCATACAGCTTCAACGAGGGGCTGGAAGAAGGCGTTGTGCTCAGAATGATACACGACAGCGATTCTCCGGGCAGCTACTTCATAAGCGCGGGCAATAATCTGTATTATTGGGATAAGCAGAGCTTTAAAAAGCTCGAAAACTTCACAAAGAGCGCAGGCAGCATATTCGACCTGTACGACAGGGACGGCAAGCTGTGGCTTCTTCAGCATATGGGAGGTTTTTCGGTCAACAAGGAAAAGCTTTTGAGCGGAGAACCCGTCAAAACAGTCAAATACAGCTTTGAGCACGGACTTACGGGCTCTCTTAACGCCAACACATGGAATTACATGGACGAGAGCGGACATTTGTATCTCACCACAAGACAGGGCATAAGCGTATTCGGCTTTGAGGGAACGGACAATCCTCTGCCCGAGGTGAGCATAAACGGCATAAGCATAGACGGAGAAGTATATGACAAGTCAGCCATACCCGACATTCCGGGCAAGGCGCAGCGTATAACGATAGATTTCGCCGTGCTTTCATACACGGGCAATTCCTCATTTGAAACAGCCTACAGTCTTGAAGGCTTCGATGAGGAGGAAACGATACTCTCCGACAGCAAGAGCGACAAGGTCAGCTACACAAATCTGCCGGGCGGAGATTATACCTTCATAGCTAGGGTGTATGACCCCGAAGATCCCGAAAACGAGCACGCGGCAGCCATAGTTTTTCACAAGAAAAAGCTCTTTTACGAATATCCGTTGTTCAAAGCCTTTCTTGTCATAGCGCTTATGCTTCTTGCGGGCGCAGCCGTTTTTCTGATTGCCGCGGCAAGGCTTAAGGTCCTGCACAAGCGCCAGGAGGAATACAGACAGATAGTAGAGCAGTCGCTCGAATGTTTTGCGGAAACAATAGACGCAAAGGATAAATATACAAACGGTCATTCCTTGAGAGTTGCGGAATATTCCAGAGAGCTTGCAAAGAGGATGGGTATGTCCGAGGCGGAGCAGGAGAGGATATATTACATAGCGCTTCTTCACGATATAGGAAAGATAGGCGTGCCAGACAGCATACTTAATAAGCCCGGCAAGCTTACGGACGAGGAAATGGATGTCATAAGGACACACCCCGCCATAGGAGGAAAGATACTCAAAAGCTTTACTGCCATAGAGGGCATAGCGCAGGGCGCAAAGTACCACCACGAAAGATATGACGGCAACGGCTACTGCGAGAAGATAGCGGGCGAGGACATACCGCTGGAAGCCAGAATAATAGGCGTTGCGGACACATACGATGCCATGAGCAGCAACCGCTGCTACAGAAGGGTATTGCCCCGCGAAGTTATAGAAGCGGAGCTGAGAAGGGTCAGCGGAACACAGCTCGACCCGAATATAGTGCCTCATATGCTGGATATGATAGAGGACGGCACAGCGCCCGTGAACACCACATCGGACATAAACAGCATACTCGAAGGCAAACATTGAATATAAAAAAAGCTCCCGTTTCCCGGGAATTTCAGACTATCGAAAAAGTAAATTTATTTCAAATATAAACCCTTCCACCAACCTTCGGTTGGTTCCCCTTCCCTTAGCCCTAACGGGCTAAAGGACGGCTTATATTGCTTTAATTCCTGACAGTAAGCCTGTTTTATCCGCAGGACACACATTATAAGGCGTCCTTGCGAAGCAGGGAAGCTGGCGCCCGAAGGGCGACTGAAGGGTAAAAAAATATTTTATTGACATGCAGAAGCTCCCGTTTCCCGGGAGCTTTCAATTTAAAACTTTATTTCCTTTCCTTCTTTTCTCCACTCCATAAATTCCGCCGTAGCCGCAAAGAGCACATCGCCCGACGAATTTATGGCAGTTTCAAGCGAATCCTGAACAACGCCTATTATAAAGCCTATGGCAACAGCCTGCATTGCTATGTCGTTGTTTATGCCCAGAAGCGAGCAAGCCATTGGTATAAGCAGGAGCGAACCGCCAGCAACGCCCGATGAACCGCAGGCGCCGAGAGTTGCTATAACGCTCAGTATAAACGCCGTGGGTATATCCACATTGAGTCCGACTGTGTTTGCCACAGCGAGCGACATAACGGTTATTGTTATTGCCGCGCCGTCCATATTTATGGTTGCGCCCAAGGGTATTGAAACGGAGTACATATCTCTGTCAAGTCCGAGCTTTTCGCAGAGCGCCATATTTATGGGTATGTTTGCCGCGGAGCTTCTTGTGAAGAAGGCTGTAAGTCCGCTGTCCTTAAAGCATCTGAATACAAGAGGGTAGGGGTTTCTTCTAAGACATATTCCCGCAATGAGAGGGTCAACTATGAGCGCCACAGCGAGCATACAGCCCACAAGCAGGGCAAGCAGTTTTCCGTACTGCGTGAATATTCCCAGTCCGTTCTGCGAAACCGATGAAAACACAAGTCCCATTATACCGAAGGGAGCAAAGTTTATTACCCACTGCACTGTTTTTGTTACGGCGTTTGAAATATCCTGAAGCGTAGCCTTTGTGCTGTCGCTTGCAAGCAGCTTTATGGCAATGCCCAGTATCACAGCCCATGTAAGTATGCCCACATAGTTGGCGTTTGAAAGAGCCGTAACGGGGTTTGACACCATGTTCATAACGAGAGTGTGGAGCACCTCGCCTATACCGCTGGGTGCCGCGCCTTCGGCAGCCTCCGCAAGCTTAAGGTCTACCGTTATGGGGAAGAGCTTGCTTCCCATAACAGCCACAAACGCAGCCATAAATGTGCTGAGCATATAGAGTATTATGACTGTACGGAAACGCTTTCCTATGCCCGCGCCCGCATTTGCAAGCGAGCTTATTACAAGCACGAACACAAGCAGGGGAGCAATAGCCTTAAGAGCGCCCACGAATATGTCGCCCAGCACTCCAAGTCCCAGCCGGGGCACCGTAAGTCCCAGCACGGAGCCGATCACCAGACCTATCAGTATTCTGATGATGAGGTTTGTTTCACAGTATTTTGTCCAAATTTTTTTCATTTTTCTTCTCCTTCTCTTTGGTTTTTTTAAATACATTGTTATTATAACACAAAAAATCCATTTTGTCATTAAAAATAAAATTCATTGCATTAAAACGTAAAAGCGAGCCCATATTTCTTGTATAAAGCCTTTTATTGTGTTATTATTATAATTAAATAATAAATTATACGGCGAGGTGATATATATGAAAAAACTCGGCTTTGGGTTCATGCGTCTGCCCATTTTAAAAGAAGGCGATTTCACATCCATAGATATGGAGCAGGTGTGCGAAATGACGGATATTTTTATGTCAAACGGCTTTTGCTATTTTGACACGGCTTATCCCTATCACGGCGAAAAAAGCGAGGAAGCAATACGCGAGGCTCTTGTCAAAAGATACCCCAGGGACAGCTTTATCCTTGCGGATAAAATGCCTACAATAAGGGTAACGGGTCCGCAGGACTATCCCGTCTTGTTTGAAACACAGATCAAGAGGTGCGGTGTGGAATATTTCGACTGCTATCTCCTTCACAATATATGGAAGAAAAGCTATGCCGACACGGAAAAATTTGGAGGCTTTGATTTTATAGCTCAAAAAATGAAGGAAGGCAGAATAAGACGCTTCGGCTTTTCGTTCCACGATGAGCCCGAGCTTCTCGACAAGGCGCTCACGGCTCATCCCGAGGTGGATTTCGTACAGCTCCAGCTTAATTATCTGGATTGGAAAAGCCCCAGCGTGCGCTCCGAGGAATGTTATAATGTCGCAAGAAAGCACGGCAAGGACATAGTTGTTATGGAGCCCAATAAGGGCGGCAGCCTGATAAATCTGCCCGAGGAAGCGCAGAAGCTCATAAAGGACTACGCTCCCGAAAGCTCTCCCGCCTCGTGGGCTATGCGTTTCTGCGCCTCTTTGGAGGGCGTGAAGCTGGTTCTCAGCGGTATGAGCAATATATCTCAGCTTAAGGACAACATAAGCTTTATGAGCGAGCCCGTTCCTCTCAATGCCGAGGAGAAAAAAATAATAGAAAAGGTAAGGGATATAATAGAAAAAAATTCAGCCATAGGCTGTACAAAGTGCCGTTACTGCACCGAGGACTGTCCCATGGACATACCCATACCCGAATATTTTTCGGCTTTCAATACCTATAGGCTCACTCACAATATGGGCAACGCAGGAATGTATTACAGACGCTATGCCAACGGCAGAGCTCCTGCCTCGCAGTGCCTCAAATGCGGCAAATGCGAAGCTTATTGTCCCCAACATCTGGATATAAGGAGGCTTCTCGGAGAATGCGCCGAGCTTTTTGAAAGCAAATGATTTACGCTTTAAACAAAATATAATGCCGTTTTTTGTCTAATCTGCATATATTAAAATATCTGTGAAAATATTGATTTTAATTCATAAATGTTATATAATTGTAATATATGCGCAGATGATAATGTCTGCAAAGTACATATAAACTTATTAAAAGGAGGAAAAACAATGTTAACAAACACAAAGCGTTTTACTTCTCGTGTTCTGGCATTCGTTATGATAGTTTCGGCTATGTTTACAAATTTGGCGTTTGCGGATGCGGACATAGAGGGTAACGACATTGACGCTGTTGCATCTCCCGAGGCTGTGGACTATGTGGAGCCTTTGGCAGACGCGGCAGGAGGTCCCATAGATGTGTGGGATTTCGGCGGTGTTCTTGAAGAGGATACATCGCTTTATACAAACCATATTGACACGGCTTTCCTTGATGCGCTTACTGTTGTAGGCGACGAGGCAAGCGGCAACAAGGGTAAGTTCTTAGAAGCCCAGACTGCTCTTGATATGAACGGTATTTTACTCAATACGATTGCAAATGACCGTTTGTTCTATAACGGCGCAGACGGTGTTAGATCCTACGGTGCAAATGCTGATGCTACATTTGCATTTCCGGATGGATACACTGCAAATGGTATGTGGTATGCCAATGGTCAAGGCGGTGAAAGCAGAAGATATATTACTATCCCCGATGTTACTGCAGGCAGTGAAATAAAGGTATACGGCGGAAGCAACAATTCGGCGGATTATGTAATATTGTTTGACTATATCGGTGAAGATGGCACTCAGAGCGAAAAACTTATAAGTGCGGGCGGAGACAGTGATATATTCAAATTTATAGCAAAGTGTAACGGCTCTTATAAGATCTGGTTTGATGGAAGTGCCGGAAAACCTGTTGTAAACAGAGTAGTCCGCACACCTTCCGTTCCCGTTACATTCGCTATAGGCAAGAACGATGATAATGCGCCTATAGAAGAACTTGTGGCTGTAAACGATGCCACGGGCGAAAAGACGGAGGGCAAGATAGGCGAGCCTCTTAACCTCACTCCCGGTTATAACTACACCGTATCTTCAAAGGGTGTCTTAGGCTACGGCTTCACAAATGACACAAGAAAGATAAGCATCACAACGGATGACCTTCTTGCAGGCGCTAAGGATGTTACTCTCAATGTGGAAGTAAAGGCTACATACAAGGCAAAGGGCAGCATAGTTGGCTTTGCGGCAGGTTATGACACATCAAAGCTTGCTGTCAACTTTGTACCCGGCGCAGACTCAAATGCAGACCCCGTTAAGGTAACGGCAGCTAATGATTTAAGCTTCGAGGCAACTCTTGAGCCCGATGTTGAATATACGGTTTCTCTTGAGGGCGTAAACGACTATGAAATAATAAATGGCGGCTCATTCAGCAGTACAACAGATATCACCCAGAACATCGAGGTTGCTTTAAAGGCAATGCACGAGGTAAAGGGTAAAATATTGGGCGGCGCCAATGTAACGGAAATGAAGTTTGTAAATATGGCTGACAGCTATGAATACACAGCTTCCGTTACGGGCGACACATACAGCATAAGCTTAAGAGACGGCAACTATGAGGTCAAGGCTGCAGCGGAGGGCTATCACACAATGGCTCATGCGGCTGTTGCAGGCAAGGACGTAACAAAGGATATACTCTTTGCTTTGGACAATCCTCCCGCTCCTCAAGTTGACACAAGCGTAAAGGATATATATGTAGGCGTAGAAGGCAAGACCAATAACTATGCCACAATGAAGGAGGCTCTTGCAGCCGCAAAGGTTATCGCTCCTAAGTCCGAGGCTGACAGAGTTACTATTCATATCGCTCCCGGCGTTTATAGGGAACAGCTTATAATAGATACTCCTTATATCACACTCGTGCCCGAGGGCAATGGCGAGGTCAAGCTCACATGGTACTACGGTATCGGTTACAGATATTATTCTGTAGGCGCAGACGGATATTACAATGCGGAATATGCGGCTGATAAGTTTGCAAGAGATACCGAAACTGCTAAGTGGGGCGTTTCAACTTATGTAAAGAGTACAGCCGTTGGCTTCAAGGCTGAAAATATTACATTTGAAGCTTCCTTCAACAAGTACATAACAGATGAGGAAATAGAGGACGGCGTTCTTTCGGTAGGCGTTAACAGCTCCAAAGAACCGTTACCCGACAGAAATTATTCTCTGGACGCACAGAGCAAGGCTGCTACAGAAAGAGCAACGGCTCTTATCATAGAGGGCGATATGGCAGAGCTTAAGAATTGTACATTCCTTGGCTCACAGGATACTCTCTATATGGGCGACGGCACTCATACATATTATAAAAATTGTATAGTAGAGGGCAACACGGACTATATCTTCGGTTCGGGCAATGCTGTATTTGACGGCTGCGAGCTTCGTTATTGCGGTTATTCCGAAACCGCTGCGGGCGGATATATCACAGCAGGCCGTTCAAACAACAAGGAAGGCTACATGGGCTACCTTTTCAGAGCTTGTACCGTTTCAAACAAGGACGGTATGCAGCATGCGGCAGGCTACTTCGGCAGACCTTGGGATGCAAATTCCGATATTACATTCCTTAACACAATGCTTGAAAACTCCGATGCCATCACAGCAGAGGGCTGGACAGAGATGTCAGGCGTTAAGCCCGATCAGGCTAAGTTCAAGGAATACGGCACTATGAATCTTGACGGTACACCCGTTGATACATCCAAGAGAATTGCAGGCACAGTTTTATCGGACGATGCTGCAAAGGCTATCGACGCAAAGGCATATTTCGGAGGCTGGACGCCTACATATTACACAGAGGATAAGCTTCCCGTAGCCTTCACTACGGATCCTTATTTCTCAACCGACGGCGATGTTCTTCTTCCCGCAACGGGCAACACATTCACGGTTAAATATTCTATCGGCGAAAACGATGCAAACGACGCTTCCAAGATAGTTTATTCACTCGTTGCCGAGGACGGAACGGAAACAGTTATAAAGACAACCACAAGCATCGCAAACAAGGGCGTACTTATCACAAACGATATGATAGGCTCAAAGCTTAAGGTAAAGGTAACGCCCTGCACTATATTAGGCAATGTGGGCGAGGCTAAGGAAATAATAACAGAGGCAGCGATCACTCTCGGTTCGGGCTCAATAGATACGGACAGACCGAGCGGCAAGGCAGTTATATTCCTTGCGGGCGATTCTACCGTAAAGGACTACGCAGCAGGCGCTATAAATAACAGCGGCGCAAACAGAGCCGAAGGCTCCTGGGGCGAATTCCTTAAGTACTTCGTGGACGACAGCAAGTATGAGGTCATGGACTATGCTGAGGGCGGCAGAAGTACAAGGACATTCATGAACGACGAAAAACAGCTCTTCAATAAGATCAAAGAGCAGATGATGGCAGGCGACTACCTGTTGATACAGTTCGGTCATAACGATTCATCGGCAAGCTATGCCGACAGATATGTTCCCGTAGGCACTCCCGATGCAACCGGAAGCTATCCGTACGAGGCTCAGAAGGACACTACGGACGCAGGCTCGGGCAGCTTCAAGTGGTATCTTAAGGAAATGGCTGAGGCGGCAGAAGCCGTAGGCGCAACTCCCATACTTGTAAGCCCCGTATCCAGAGAATACTTCGATGCCGACGGCAAGATAACATCTCACCATGGCGATCATGACGAGTATGTAGCCGAAGAAAACGGCTGGGCTTATATAGACCTTTACAGCCATACAAAGAAGATGTATGAGGACGCTTATGCGGAGGATAAGGCTAATAACGCCATAGTAACGGGCGATCAGCCTTCACCCACATCATACAGACTCTTTGCGGCAGGCGAGAAGACTCACCACTCCAAGCTGGGAGGTTTTGCTATCGCGGCAGACCTTGCTTATATGATAAAGAATTCCGATATAGGCTTTGCTAATGCTATCATAGCTCCCAAGTCTGCAATGCAGATCACCGCTCCCGTATCGGGCGAAGAGCTGACAGAATTCACTATCAATAACACAGGCTTATTCAAGGGCGCAGGCAGAAATGCAGACGGCGATTATGATACATCAGTCGCATCTCCTTATTGGGATGAATATATAAACGGCGCTATTGCAAAGCTTAAGGA
>CANRNM010000043.1 GCA_947631975.1 uncultured Clostridia bacterium | reverse complement strand
TAAGGGAAGGGGGACCAACCGAAGGTTGGTGGAAGGGTTTATATTTGAAATAAATTTACTTTTTCGACAGTCTGAGGCGCCCGCAGGGGCGCCTTTTTGTACCTACAAACGGAGACTGCTGCCGGTCTGAAAAATATGGGAACAGCCCATGCTTCGCAGTCAGCATTTTCGCCCGCGCCGAAAAATTCCCTCTTGAACTGTCCTTCCCTCAATGCTATACTTAAATAAAGGAGATGACAATATGCGTGAAATTTCATTAAACGATATAGGCGAAATATACATAGGCAACGCCCAGGACTTAGAGGCAAAAACGGGCGTTACCGTCATACTGTCCAAAAACGGCATGGGCGCGGGCGTGGACATAAGGGGCGGAGGTCCCGCTTCCAGAGAGACCCCGCTTTTAAATCCCCTCATGCACGCCGACAGCATACATGCCCTCGTTCTCGGCGGAGGCTCCGCCTTCGGTCTTGACGCCTCGGCAGGCGTAATGCAGTATCTCGAGGAGCGCGGCATAGGCTTTGAAACGGGCTTTGCCAAGGTTCCTCTTGTTTGTCAGAGCTGTATATTCGACCTCGGCTGCGGTTCTGCAAATATCCGCCCCGACAAGGAAATGGGCTATCAGGCATGCGTCGATTCCGAAAAAAGAGAGCCCAAGGAAGGCTCTGTAGGCGGCGGCACGGGCGCATATGTGGGCAAGCTCCAAGGCATGGAGCGCGCGCAGAAGTCGGGCATAGGCATATACGCCGTTGAAACGGGCGGACTAATGGTAGGCGCCATAGTCATTGTAAACGCCTTCGGCGATGTTTTTGACGGCAGAGGAAACAAAATTGCGGGACTTCATGACGACGACGGCAATTTTTTGGACTTCAAAGCGGAGATGTACAAGAGCATAAAGCCCAAAAATCTGTTCACGGGCAACACCACAATAGGCGCTGTGATAACCAACGCGGGGCTTGAAAAATCCATGCTCTGCAAGACTGCAGCCATGGCGCAGAACGGACTTGCGCGCAGAATAAGCCCCGTGCATACTATGTCGGACGGCGACAGCGTTTACGCCCTGTCCGTGGGCGATTTTGAAGCCGATGTAAACGTGGTGGGCACTCTTGCCTGCGAGGTGATGGAAACGGCTGTAGAAAGGGCTGTGAAATTGGCTTAGGCTTGCAAAAAAGAATATACCGTGCTATAATGGGAGTAGGGATAGGCGAAAGCCTTGATCTCACAAAGGGAGCAATTTAATGCGGTTGTCCCTCCTCTTAATATGATTTCAAGGGTTTGATGCCTATGATTTAGGATAAAAATGTTTGGGATTCTATGAAAGGGGGAATGGTATGTATTATGAAAAAGTATTTGAAATTGATACTGTTTCTGCTGCTTTGCAGAGATGTATTGATATTTACATATTTAATTCTGTGCATATTAAAATAGCCGCTTTCAGTTCTTCTCCAACTAAATAACGGCTATTTAAAATATAACCAAACTTTAGAGGGACAACTGTTAGTTGTTCCCTTTGTGCTTTAATAATAACATATTTATTTTAGTTTGTCAAGCTTATCTGCTCGTATTAAACACGGTTGTTATATACACCTCTCTTATGCCGTACTTTTTGCGGATATATCTAAGGGCATTAAGCGCCTTTTCATAGTTTTCGTAGAAGCCGAACACGGTGGGTCCGCTTCCGCTCATAAGAGAGCCGAGCGCGCCGTTTTCAAGCATTGCTTTTTTGAGCGAGGCAATGATGGGATAGTTGCTTACAGTAACGCTTTCGAGCACATTACACATATTTTTGCATATGCCCTCAAGGTCTTTATTCTTTATAAGCTCCGTCATGAGGGCGTTGTCGGGGCGTTTTTCCACCTTGGACATATCGAAGCTCCCGAAAACAGCCGCCGTGGACACATTTATGGGAGGCTTTGCAATGAGCACGGTTGTGTTGGGAAAAGGCGGCAGCTGCGTAAGCTTTTCGCCTATGCCCTCAGCAAGAGCCGTTCCTCTAAGAATACAATAGGGCACATCGGCGCCCAGAGTTTTGCCGAGAGCCATCAGCTCCGTGTCGCTTGCCTTTATCCTGAAAATATTTCTTATGCCTATAAGAGCCGCGGCGCAGTCGCTGCTTCCGCCTGCCATGCCTGCGGCGACGGGTATATTCTTTTCAAGATGGATGCTTATGCCCTTCTTGATGCCGTAGGTCTCCTTCATGAGCGCAGCCGCCCTGTAGACAAGGTTTCTTTCGTCGCAGGGGAGCCAGCTGTAATTTGAGCTCATCTCTATAGCCCCGCTCTCGTCCGCGCTTATGGTGAGATTGTCGCAGAGATTGACCGTCTGCATTATCATGGAAAGCTCGTGATAGCCATCGTCCCTCTTGCCTAAAACATCCAGTGTTATATTTATTTTTGCCCTCGCATTAAGCCTTATCCTATCCATATTCTTACCGCCTTATATCATTTTTTCGATATTATAAATATAACAGATTTCGGAGAGGATTGCAATAAAATAGGAAGGATTTTTTGGAGCGGGCGAGCAATGGCCGGTCGTTTTGCTTCGCAAAACTGCTCGCCCATGCAACCAAGGGCTGGTCGTTTTGCTTCGCAAAACTGCTCGCCCATGCAACCAAGGGTCGCCCCTACATTGAAAGGAAGTTCAATTTATATTAAAAACGGGCGAGCAATGCTCGCCCTACATAAATACATAATATTTAATAATGGTAAATATAATAAAATATTATAATAAAAAATTATTTACTCAAACAATGTTTTAAACCTATTCATTGCATTAATAGTATTTTCCTTATTATTAAAGGCTGTAAGCCTAAAATAATTATCCCCGTTCTTTCCGAAGCCTGCGCCCGGAGTACCTACCACCTGTATTTCATTGAGCATCTTGTCGAAGAAATCCCAGCTGTACATACCGAAGGGACATTCGAACCATATATAAGGCGAGTTTACTCCGCCGAAGTATTTTACTCCCAGTTCGTCCATGGTGTCGGCTATTATTTTGGCATTTTCTCTGTAGGTGGCTATCATGGCTTTTGCCTCGTTCATGCCCTCTACGGTGAACACTGCCGCGGCGCCTCTCTGAATAATGTAGGGCACGCCGTTGAACTTGGTAGTCTGCCTTCTGAGCCACATCTTGTTGAGATAAAGCTCTCCGCCGTCTGTCGTCTTGAACTTGAGCGTCTTGGGCACTACGGTGTAGCCGCAGCGCGTACCCGTGAAGCCCGCTGTCTTTGAAAGCGAACAGAACTCAATACAGCAGTCCTTTGCGCCCTCAATGGCAAATATGCTCCTAGGCAGGCTCTCATCCGTTATGAAGCACTCATAAGCCGAGTCAAACAAAATGATGGAGTTGTTCTTCTTGGCATAGTCCACCCACGCCTTGAGCTGCTCCTTGTTGTAAGCCGCGCCCGTGGGATTATTGGGCGAGCAGAGATATATAATGTCCGCGTGCACGCTCTCGTCGGGCATTGCAAGGAAGTTGTTTTCGGGCGTAGAGTCCATGTATATTATATTCCTGCCGTTCATGGTGTTTGTGTCCACATAAACGGGATAAACGGGATCGGGCACGAGCACGGTGTTGTCAACGGCAAAGAGGTCAGTTATGTTGCCCGTGTCGCTCTTTGCGCCGTCGGATACGAAAATCTCGTCAGCCTCCAGCTCAACGCCGTTTCTGTGATAGTAGTCCTTTATTGCGTTTCTGAGAAAATCATAGCCCTGCTCGGGGCCGTAGCCCTTGAAGGTCTCTGCGGCAGCCATTTCGTCCACAGCCTTGTGAAGCTCCGATATTACGGACTTGCTGAGGGGCAGAGTAACGTCGCCTATGCCCAGTCTTATTATATCCTTGTCGGGGTGCTCCTCCGCAAATTTATTAACCCTTTTTGCAATTTCAGAGAAAAGATAGCTTTCCTTGAGGTTTAAATAGTTTTCATTGAGCCTTGTCATTTTGTTTCTCCTTTTTTATTTAGTATTTAAAAGCATTCTGACAGACGCAAGCTTTACGCTCACGCAGAATATTTCCATAGCCTTCTTAAGCTCCTCCACCGTGGGATAGGACGGCGCTATTCTTATGTTGCTGTCGTTGGGGTCGGCGCCGTAGGGATAGGCGCAGCCTGCGGCGGTGAGTATAAGTCCGCACTCCTTTGCAAGCCTTACGGTCTCCTTTGCGCAGCCCGGAAGGGTGTCGACAGATATGAAATAACCGCCGTCGGGCTTCTCCCAGCTTAAGAGATCGCCGCCTCCGAACTCCTCGTCAAGCTTGGTGAGCACCACGTCGAATTTTTCCTTGAGCATCTTGCCGAGCTTTCTCATATGCTCATGCATGCCCTCGGGGGACTTGAAGAAGCTGTATGTAGCCAGCTGATTTATTTTGTTGTAGCCTATAGTCATTATGCCGAAGCGCTTTTTGATCTCCGCTATAGCCTTGTCGCCCGAGGCTATGAGCGCAACGCCCGAGCCGGGGAAGGTTATCTTTGAAGTGGAGAAGAAATAGAGCACTCTGTCCTCCGTGCCGTATTTTTCGGCAAGGGCAAAAATATCCGCAAGCTTTCTTTCCTTATATACATGGTGCACACCGTAGGCGTTGTCCCATATTATTGTGAAGTCCTCCGCGGCAGCCTTCATGCTCGCGAGCCTCTCCACGACCTCGTCGCTGTAGCACACACCGCTTGGATTGGAATAAAGAGGAACGCATATTATGGCTTTTATGCTCTCGTCGTCCTTGACAAGCCTTTCCACCATATCCATGTCGGGACCCTCGCTGTTCATGGGTATGTTTATCATCTCAAAGCCGAACTCCTCGCATATGGAAAAATGCCTGTCGTAGCCCGGAACGGGGCAGAGCACCTTCACCTTGTCAAGCTTGGACCACGGCGTGGAGCCGAGCTTGCCGAACATATAGTAGCGCGCTATGGCGTCATATATGAGGTTGAGGGATGAGTTTCCTCCTATTATTATGTTGTCCGCCTTTATACCGAGCAGGTCCGCAAAGAGCGTGCGGCACTCCTTTATGCCGGTGAGTATGCCGTAGTTTCGCACATCGTTGCCCTCGCAGTTGATATAGCTGGGGAAGTTCATATTGAGTATGCCGTTTGAGAGGTCAAGCTGTGCCGCAGCAGGCTTTCCTCTCGACATATCAAGACTTAAATTGCAGGATTTAAGCTTTTCATATTCAGAATTTAACCTTTTCTCCTCTGCCCTAAGTTCTTCGGCAGGGGTTTTTGAGGATAAGGCCATATAATCACTCCTTTATATTAAATCAAGCTTTTTTAAATTAAAATAAATAAAAACATATTAAATTTATTATACCTGTTTTATATTGTATATGTCAAGTCATTATGCAAGATTTATGTTTTAAAATTTCACAAATATATTTTTGGCTTATTCAAAAAGGACTTTCCCATAGTATTTTTATAGGAAAGCCCTTTTTTGTATTATAACATAAATGAATCACAACAAGAGTTATTATTCAACATCCTGCAAAGCGTCGAAGTTCTCCTCGCCGGTACGAACCTTTACAACTCTGTCTACAGTGTAAACAAATATCTTGCCGTCGCCGATGTTGCCCGTGTAGAGCGTCCTCTTTGCAGCCTCTATTATCTTGTCTACGGGTATCTTGCTTACTACCAGCTCAACCTTTACCTTAGGCAGGAGAGTAGCGTCCATTTCGACACCACGGTATTTTCTGCCCGTGCCCTTCTGAACACCGCAGCCCATTACCTGAGTAACTGTCATGCCTGTTACGCCGACCTCGTTCATAGCCTTTCTGAGGGCGTCGTACTTGTCAAGCTTTGCAATGATTACTATCTTGTGCATACCGGTGTCGGTATGTACGGGAGCGGATTCAACGGGAACAGCAGCATTTCTCTGTACCTCCGATGCCTTGTCGTAGTCCGTCTCGCCGAGAGATGTGTTTTCGTTTACATCCATCATCATTGTGTTTGAAATATCCATGAGAGCAAAGCCCGCATAAGCTGATGAAAGACCGTGCTCCGTTGAGTCAAGACCCATTATTTCCTCGTCCTCCGATACTCTAAGACCGATTATAGCCTTTATAACAAGGAACGCTATCGTAATTGTAACGGCTGTCCAGATTATGGTTGCGCCCACGCCCAAAAGCTGAAGTCCGAGCTGATGGAAGCCGCCGCCGTAGAAAAGACCTTCTGCTGCGATCTGGTTAGCGCCGAAGCTTGTGCCGTCGCCAATGCCTCTTGCAAAGGCGGGAGCTGTCTCGGTTGCAAAAAGACCTACGGCAACAGTACCCCATATACCGTTTAAGCAGTGTACTGCAACTGCGCCCACGGGGTCGTCCACGTGGAGCTTGTAGTCAAGGAACCATACGCCGAATACTACGAGCACGCCCGCAACAGCGCCTATAACTATTGCGCCGAAAGCGTCGCACACATCACAGGGAGCCGTTATGGCAACAAGACCCGCAAGAGATGCGTTAAGACACATTGAAACATCGGGCTTGCCGTATTTTACCCATGTGAGCACCATACATACAACGGTTGCAACTGCGGGAGCTATAGTTGTTGTTACAAATATAGCGCCGAGCTCGTCAACCGTAACAGCGGCAGCGCCGTTGAAGCCGTACCAGCCGAGCCATAATATAAACACGCCCAGACAGCCCAAAGGAAGGTTATGACCGGGTAAGGCGCTTACCTTAGTTATCTTTCCCGACTTATCCTTTACGAATTTTCCGATACGGGGTCCGAGTATAGCCGCGCCTATGAGGGCTGATATACCGCCGACCATATGTATACAGTTGGAACCGGCAAAGTCATGGAAGCCAAGCTGTGCAAGCCAGCCGCCGCCCCATACCCAGTGCGCCTCTATGGGGTATATAAGAGCCGATATAACGCCCGAATAAATACAGTAGGATATAAATTTTGTTCTCTCTGCCATAGCGCCCGAAACTATTGTAGCCGTTGTGGCGCAGAAAACTAAGTTGAATACGAAGTTTGACCAGTCAAACTCCGCAAAGTTTGTGAAGATGTCAAAGCCCGGCTTGCCTATGATGCCCAGCATATCCTCGCCGAGCAGGAGGCTGAAGCCTATTACAATAAACATTACGGTACCGATACAGAAGTCCATGAGGTTCTTCATGAGGATATTGCCCGCATTCTTTGCCCTTGTGAAGCCTGTTTCTACCATTGCAAAGCCTGCCTGCATCCAGAATACCAGCGCAGCGCCTATAAGGAACCATACGCCGAACACCTCACCGCTGACGGCACTTAAAATTTCCTGTGTCATATTAATTCCTCCCTATAAAACAAAAATAGCGACACATCGAGCTTCAACTCCGAAGCCTCCTTGCATCGCTTGAGCGGCAGACATTATATATAAATGTCATTATTCTGCCGCAGTCCGTACTCACTGTGCCATAAACTCTATGGCATTTTTCCGTAAATGCAAAGATGCTATGGATATCCCGGGTTTATCCATAGCATCTTTGCTTATGAACAGTATAGCACTTTGAATTTTGAATGTCAATCATAAATTTTCAACAGTTTTTGTTTTTTATTTAATAAAAAATTAGCCATTTTTTACAGAATTTTTAATATTTGGGACGAATAAACAAGGCTTTGCAGGCGTTGACGACAACTATATCCATAAAAAAATGTCGCCATTTGGCGCTAATATTGTGTTACATAAAAGCACAGGGAGGTGAACGCAATGAACGACAGGCAAAAAAATGCAGCTGATATATTTATAGAAACGGGCGACGGCAGACAGGCGCTTAAGGACGCGGGTTATTCGGACGACTACGCAAAGAAATATAAGTCGTTTTTTGAAAAAGAGGATGTACAAGCCTATATCAGAGAGAAAATAAGCTCCGCCGTAAAGGACGAGACGGAAAACAGCCCCTCGGTCGAAATAATAGAATATCTCAAAAGAGTTATGCGGGGCGATGAGGACACAAACCCCACCCAGAGAATGAAGGCGGCTGAAATACTCTGCCGACACTACGGCATAAATAAGGAAAACAAAACGGAGGACGATGAAGAAGAAATACCGCGTCCCGTTGTGATATGCGATGATGTGAGGGAGTAATAAGAGTATGACCACCCGCAGATAAGCATTGGATCTTGTTCGCGGGAAGCAGTGATTTGTTATAATAAATAGAATTGAATAAAAAAGGAACGAACAACAAAAAGTGCCGACACTTTGCGCCGACACTTTTTATGCTTTTTGCCCTTTATGGATTTTTAAGCTTTTTAAGGCTTTTTATCGTTTTTTACAGCCCAATATCCCTTTCTGTTTGAACCTTCGCGCACAATGATACTATCATCCTTTAATTTCTTTATGCACCTGTTTATTGTCCTCTTGCTCAATTTCAATTCATCACTAAGCTTTTTGATCGTTATATCAGGCTCGGAGCTTATCTTATCAAATATTCTCTGAATATTGGTTGCATCCTTATCTTTATTGGTGCCAACTTTGGTGCCATTTTTATTTTTGGCACCATTTTTGGTGTCAAGTTTGGTGCCATTTTTGCCGGTTTTGGTGCCAACTTTGGTGCCACTTTCGGTTTTGGCACCATTTTTGGTGTCAAGTTTGGTGCCACTTTTGTCGGTTTTGGTGCCAACTTTGGTGCCATTTTCGGTTTTGGCACCATTTTTGGTGCCAACTTTGGTGCCACTTTCGGTTTTGGCACCATTTTTAGTGTCAAGTTTGGTGCCATCTTTGCCGGTTTTAGTGCCAACTTTGGTGCCATTTTCGGTTTTGGCACCATTCTTATTTTTGGCACCATTTTCGGCAGTTTTAAACGGGAATATAACCTTTATAAAATGTTCCGTTATCTCAAATATGTTTCTTCCATAGTAGCTCAATATCCTGCTCATGCCCGAACCAAGCTGTTCCACAAGACCTATGTCCTTAAAAACTCTCATAAGCTCTCTGTTGCGGGGCATACTGCTGCAGCTGAAGAAGTCATCCGTATTCTGTCCCTGAAGCAGACCGCCGTAGGATGTTATCTCTATTCTGTCGCTGAATATCTCAAAAACAGGCGGTATTTCCTTGGAATAGTCGTTATGCACGATAGCGTTTATTATAGCTTCTCTGAGGGGTATTGCTTCCACAAGATTGCTTTCAAGCCTTTTGCCGCCCGTTATTTTGGCTTTTGTGGTATTCTCTATTGTCATCTTGTCCAGAACTTTATAAGCGGCTTTTATAAGCGAGCAATAGCCGTATTCTTCATTTTCTGTAAGCTCTACCTTGTCCTTGCCCGCATATTTTGCCACCTTTACAGAAACGGCATTTTCATCTGCCAGCAGATATGCTATATAGTTATACTTATTGTCGGGTGTATAAAATTCAAGGCTGTTTGCAAACTTTGAGTTAAGTTCAAGCTTGTTTTCCTGATAATATATCTTAAGCTGAGCAAACGACAGATCTTGCCTTGGTGAAAGAACATTCCTGAGCGTTGCGTGTATCCTCTTGGAATAAAACTCATCTATAACGGATGTGGGCATGGGCTGAGTAGATGTGCCTATACGCATATAGCAGCCGCTTGGCGACATACCCTTGCTTCTTATATAATAGGGCTTTTCCAGTCCGCTGGACACTATCACCTTTATGACGGGCTTGTTATCGGTCATGTCCAAAACAACATCAAAAAGACCCAGCGTTGAAGGCATAATATTGTTTTTTATTCTGTCGGCAATCTTAAGCTGTAATTCGTCCGCATTTTCAAGACCTACGGGTCTTGCGTTGTCGTCAAGCCCAATATAGAGGACTCCGCCCTCTCTGTTGTTAAGAAAGGCAACGATCTCTCTTTCAAGCTTATCCGTCAATTCCCTTTTAAATTCAACTCTGTCGCTCTCGTACAGCATACTTCCACCTCCGTTCTTACTTACATTATATAAGAATATACCGCATTTTTCAATAAAAAAATAATTACCCTGTTATATATAGTATCGCCCAAAGATACAAAAATACAGAGCAGGAAGTAAATTTTAAAATTTGTAAAATATTTTATATAAAAGTATTGACAAATTATTAAAGTGGTGCTACAATATCATTAAAGAGGTGATAAAGATGAGTAAAAGCGTATACAGTATAGTCCTGAACGACGCCGTTGTGGAGGCTGTGGACGAGATGGCGTACAGACTTGGCACCAACCGCTCTAATATGATAAACCGCATACTTGCGGAAAAGGTGGCGTACATCACTCCCGAACAGCACATAAGGAATATTCTGGACACGGTGGAGGATATAATAAACGGTAAGGACGTGTTCAGGATAATGGCGGGTTCGGGCGACAGCTCGCTTATGATAAAGAGCTCATTCAAATATAAGTATAACCCAAGCGTGAAGTATTCCGTTGTGCTCAACAAAAATGGAAACAAGGCGCAGGGCGAGCTGAGAGTTGTTTTCAGAACGCAGAATTCCATACTGCTTACGGAGCTTGACCGATTTATAGACATATGGAACGCTCTGGAAGCCAAATATCTGGACTTTGAGACCGACTATGAAAAGTCCGCGGGCAAGTATGTGAGGATACTCAATCTGCCCGACGAAAAATATGACGAAAATCAGATAGGAGAGCTGATATCGGCATACATAACGGGCTTTGACAAGATAATGAAGATGTATTTTGCGGGAGAGAGTATAGAGAATATAGAGAATGAATATATCAATTTTTACAGCAGATGTTCTTTTAAAATATGATAATGTTTAAGTTTTTTTCACTGCTAAGCAGAGAAAGGGGAGTTGTATATGAATATGAACAAAATGACGCAGAAATCGCTTGAAGCAATGCAGCTTGCTCAAACGCTCGCCGTGGAGAACAGCAATCAGCAGATAGAGCAGGCGCACATACTCTCGGCGCTCATCACGCAGGACGGAGGCGTATGCTCCCAGCTCCTTATCAAAATGGGCATAGACATAGGAAGCATAGGTCTTGAGGCTAAAAAAGCCGTTGAGGCTCTGCCCAAGATAGGCGGAAGCGCAAGAGAACAGGGAAAGATATATATATCGCAGGATGTGGACAAGGCTCTTGTGAGCGCAGAAAAAACAGCCGAAGCCATGGGCGACGACTATATATCGGTAGAGCACATAATGCTTGGACTTATAAAGTCGCCCGACGCAAGGATAAAGGAAATTTTCAAGACCTTCGGCGTTACCGAGGACAGATTTCTTACTGCGCTTAAGTCCGTGAGAGGCAACACAAGAGTAACGACCGACAATCCCGAATCCACATATGACGTGCTCAACAAGTACGGACAGGACCTTGTGTCAATGGCGGAGAGAGGAAAGCTCGACCCCGTGATAGGCAGGGATTCCGAAATAAGAAACGTTATAAGGATACTTTCCAGAAAGACAAAGAACAACCCCGTGCTCATAGGCGAACCCGGCGTGGGCAAGACGGCAATTGCGGAGGGACTTGCTCTCAGAATAGTTAAGGGCGATGTGCCCGACAACATAAAAGACAGGAGAATATTCTCGCTCGACATGGGCGCTCTCATAGCGGGCGCAAAGTACCAGGGCGAGTTTGAGGAAAGGCTCAAAGCCGTTTTGCAGGAGGTAAAGAAGTCCGAGGGCAGGATAATAATGTTCATAGACGAGCTCCACACCATAGTGGGCGCAGGCAAAACGCAGGGTGCAATGGACGCAGGCAACCTGCTCAAGCCCATGCTGGCAAGAGGCGAGCTCCACTGTATAGGCGCCACAACGCTCAACGAATACAGACAGTATATAGAAAAGGATGCCGCTCTTGAAAGGCGTTTCCAGCCCGTAATGGTAGACGAGCCGACCGTTGAGGACACCATTTCCATATTGAGAGGCTTAAAGGAAAGATACGAGGTATATCACGGCGTAAAGATACAGGACCAGGCTCTTATTGCGGCGGCAACGCTTTCTAACAGATATATAACCGACAGATTTCTTCCCGACAAGGCAATAGACCTTGTGGACGAAGCCTGCGCCACAATAAAGACGGAAATGAACTCCATGCCCACGGAGCTTGACGAGATATCCAGAAAGATAATGCAGCACGAGATAGAGGAGGCTGCGCTCAAAAAGGAGGACGACAAGCTCTCGGCAGAACAGCTTGAAAGAGTGCAGAAGGAGCTTGCGGAGCTGAGAGCGGAGTTTGCATCGCTCAAGGCGCAGTGGGAAAACGAGATGTCCGACATAAACAAGGTGCAGAATTTGAGAAAGCAGATAGAGGAGGTTACAAAGGACATAGAGCGCGCCGAAAGGAACTACGACCTTGACGAGGCTGCCAAGCTCAAATACGGCAAGCTCCCCGAGCTTACAAGACAGCTCGAGGAGGAGGAGAAAAAGGGCGAGCACGGCTCGGGCGAAAACCGCATATTAAGGGACAAGGTAACGGAGGAAGAAATAGCCAAGATAGTGGGCAGATGGACGGGTATACCCGTGTCAAAGCTCGTGGAGGGCGAAAGGCAGAAGCTTCTCAGCCTCGACAGCATACTCCACAAGAGAGTAATAGGACAGGACGAGGCAGTGGAGAAGGTATGCGAAGCCATAATCCGCTCCAGAGCGGGCATACAGGACCCCGACAGACCCATAGGCTCATTCCTTTTCTTAGGTCCCACGGGCGTGGGCAAAACAGAGCTTGCAAAGGCTCTTGCCGAAGCGCTATTTGACGACGAGAAGAACATAGTGCGCATAGATATGTCGGAGTATATGGAAAAATACAGCGTATCAAGGCTCATAGGCGCACCTCCGGGATATGTGGGCTATGAGGAGGGCGGACAGCTCACGGAGGCTGTGAGAAGAAAGCCTTATTCGGTAGTGCTCTTTGACGAGATAGAAAAGGCGCATCCCGACGTGTTCAATGTGCTCTTGCAGGTACTTGACGACGGTAGGATAACGGATTCGCAGGGCAGAACGGTGGACTTTAAGAACACCATAATAATACTGACCTCGAACTTAGGCTCGGAATATATCCTCGAGGGCATACAGAGCGACAACACCATAAGCGACGAAGCAAGGTCGCAGGTGGAGGGACTTTTAAAGACCTCCTTCCGCCCCGAATTTCTAAACAGGCTTGACGAGATAGTATTCTATAAGCCTCTCTCAAAGGACGAGATAGGCTCCGTTGCCGACCTTATGCTCGACGACCTCAACAGAAGGATAGAGCGCAGACAGATATCCATAAGCATAACTCGATCGGCAAGGGACTACATCATAGACAACGGCTATGACCCCGTTTACGGCGCAAGACCGCTGAGAAGATTCATACAGTCCAATGTGGAAACACTCGTGGGCAGAATGATAATAGCGGGCAACCTTCAAAGCGGAAGCGTGATAACAATAGACTGCGAAAACGGAAAGCTCTGCGCCAAAGCCGAGTAAAAAATAAAGAAAGAAGCCGATTTTCGGCTTCTCAGACTGTCGAAAAAGTAAATTTATTTCAAATAAAAACCCTTCCACCAACCTTCGGTTGGTCCCCCTTCCCTTAGCCCTAACGGGCTAAAGGACGGCTTATAATGCTTTAATTCCTGACAGTAAGCCTATTTTGTCCGCAGGACACACATTATAAGGCGTCCTTGCGAAGCAGGGAAGCTGGCGCCCGAAGGGCGACTGAAGGGTCAAAAAATATTTTATCGACACGCAAAGAAGCCGATTTTTTCGGCTTCTTTTTGCGTGTCGGAAAAATATATCCATGTCAGATGCTTGCAAGTACCATATTCCCCTTACCTATGAGCGCACAAAGCATTTCCATTATTTCTATCTGTACTTTGTTCAAAAATTCAAACGCTGCATGAAAAATCGAAATATCATCGTCCATATTCTCTATATTTGCCGAAAGCATAAGCCTGCCATCCGCATTGCCAATATTCTTCATATATTCCCTTATGCTTTTTTCCGTATCACTGCAGCATAGGGAATAATCCCTGTACATTTCAATATGTTCCTCGCTGAGCGCAGACTTTGTAAGCGCATAGTCCGAGAGCCTGCTGTTTATGAGCCTGCCATTGTCATTTGCCGTTTTTAGCATACTTTTTATTATCTCCGAATTTGACTTTACCGCATCAATCATGGCTTCTACATTGTTCCTTGTGTAAGTATTTTCCATAAATACCGACCTCCTTTTATTATATATTAGCATATGATCCAAAAGAAAAAATTAAGGGGAGATTATTTTATTATTAAAGTTATATAAAATACCTGTTGCATAAATTTATTGCATAAAAAAGCAGGGCAAAAATATACTTTACAAAAGGAGATGATATTATGGAGATATACACCGTAAAGGCGGGCGACACGCTCACATCCATAGCGAGAGCAAGAGGGCTGAGCGCAGAGCTTTTGCAGAGGGAAAATATGCTTTCAAATCCCGAAAGCCTTGTTGCGGGGCAGGATCTACTCATACTTCGCCCCGATGTAACGCACACAGTGGCGGCAGGCGAGACCCTAAGCTCCATAGCGCGGGAGTACGGCACCACGGCAAACGCCATATTGAGAAACAACCCGACGGCGGACGCAGAAGGTCTCATACCCGGCTCGGAACTTGTGATAGGCTACGAGGGCATTGACCCCACAAGGCGCATAATAATGAACGGCTACACCTATCCCAACATTGAGCGCGGCAGGCTGAAAGCCATACTGCCCTACCTTACATTCCTGACTATATTTACATACGGCTTCACAAACAACGGCGATCTCATCGCGCCCGACGACACGGAGCTTATAGAGCTTGCTCTAAGCTACGGCACGGCTCCCGTTATGCTGGTGTCCACGCTTACCGAAAACGGCACATTTTCAAATCAGCTGGCGGATACGCTTCTGGGAAGCGAGGAGCTCAAGCAAAGGCTCATAAACAACATAATACGCGTGATGGAGGAAAAAGGCTACAAGGCGCTTGATATTGACTTTGAATTTCTGCCTGCCTCAAGGCGGGAGAGCTACATAGCCTTCATGGCGGAGCTCACGGAGAGACTCAACGCAAGGGGAATGTACACTCTCATAGCTCTTGCGCCTAAGACCTCCGCCGCCCAGACGGGGCTTTTATACGAGGCTCACGACTACTACGGGCTGGGCAGAGCGTCGAATTTTTCACTGCTTATGACTTACGAATGGGGCTATACCTACGGTCCGCCCCTGCCCGTCGCTCCCCTGCCCAATGTGGAGGCTGTCATAAGCTACGGCGTGTCCGAAATAGCTCCGCAGAAAATACTCATGGGCATACCTCTCTACGGCTACGACTGGCGGCTGCCCTATGTAAAGGGCACCATGGCAAGGTCGATATCACCCGTGGAGGCTATAGAAATAGCCCTGAAATACCGCACAGACATACAGTACGACGACTACAGACAGGCGCCGTTTTTCTATTACACCGACAACGGCATTCAGCATGTGGTATGGTT
>CANRNM010000042.1 GCA_947631975.1 uncultured Clostridia bacterium | reverse complement strand
CCAAGGTCTACCTTGAAACTTTTAATGCCTGCGTTTATAAGAGCCTTTATGGACACGGAAACCACCTCGGCGTCGGCCTCTATGCTGTTTATGCCCAGAAGCTCTATTCCCGCCTGTGTAAATTCCCTGAGCTTGCCTTGATAGTTTTCGTTCGTTCTGAACATGGCTTCGGTATAGCATAGCTTGAGGGGAATATCCTCTTTGCTGTACGCCGTAGCCGCTATCCTTGCAATGGCAGGCGTCATGTCGGGTCTTAAAACGAGCAGGGCTCCGTTCTTATCCAGAAATTTGAACACCCTGTTGTCCTTCACACCGCCCATACCGCAGAACACATCGTAGTATTCAAATGTAGGGGATGTTACGGGCATATAGCCGAATGAATAAAAGACCTCGGCAAGGCTGTTTTCGGTCTTTTTCTTTAAAGCACGCTCGCAGGGCAGATAGTCCTTCACGCCCTCGGGAGTGTGTAGCTTGCTGTTTATCATATGTTTATCCTTCCTTATAATCTTGGACTTCATTGCTCTAAAGCAATAAACTTAAATAATTATATCATATATTGAAATTTTGTCAATAGCTTTGCAATTAATAAATCATCTTTATATTTTACTATATATTCTACAAATTGTCAAAGATATTATATAAATTTATGAGCCCGTAGCCCCATGTGTTGTTGGGTGTGAGCTCTCCGCTCTCGGGAGGCACGGCGCCTCTTAACATATAAGACTTTATGCTTGCCGTGTTTAAGTTGAGATTATTGCCCCTCACAAAGCCCCATTCCAGCAGAAGCGCCGCAACGCCCGCCGTTATGGCCGCGCTTATGGCTGTGGACGAAACGGAGGGCGCAGCGAAGTCGGGCTTCAGCCTTCCGTCCCTCGTGGGACCTCTGCCCGAGCTTGCGGCGACCCTGTTGTTCTCCGTGTCATAGGCTCCCACGGCTATTGCGGAAAGCGCCGTGGCGGGGTTTACTACAGTCGTTGCCGTTACGGGAGTGAGGAACTTCACATCGTTTCCGAATGTAGAAAGAGGCAGCCAGCAGTTTATTGTGCCTAGCGTCGTCCTGCCGTATACCCGTATTTTCCATATTCCCTCTACGGCGTTTTTTATTGTTACTATGGTTTCCTGCGAGCTGGTTCTGTAGAGGGGTATTCTGTATTCTATCCTTACGGATGTATTCGTAAGATTCAGATCATATGTATTTATAAAGTTGTTCCTTGCCTCTATCCTGCTTATCTCATTTCCCACGGGCGGTATAATGGCAATGTCTGCCCTGTCAGCCACATCGTTCCACATCCACATCGTGAAGCTTTCTCCGTTTTTATTTACGCTTATTTCAATGTCCTTATAGCCCGTGTTGCCGTTTATTTCAAAGGCTGTGTGCCTTGCCGAAAGCGCCTCGTTTCCCGCGGCGGTCGTTATGCATATGCCGTTGTTTAAGGCAAAGAGCGAGAGATATGCCTCTATTATGCTCTGCGCGCTGTGTCCGCTCTCGTTTGTTCCAAGCCCCACGGCTATGGAGGTCGGACGCCTTGCCTCCTGCGACTTTGTGAGTATGTATTCTATTCCCAGCATAAGGTCTGTGGTCTCGAAGGCGTCAACGCCATCGGGTATGCCTATCTGACTGCGGTAATAATTCTTTGCCTGTTTGAGCTTTACTATCACAAATTCCGCGTCGGGCGCAGCCTCCAGCACTGCCTTAGCCATAGCCGTGCCGTGCGCCGTGTCGCCCTTGAGTGAAATATTGCCCTTTGTTATTTCCTCCCTAGTGTATTCCCTGCCGAAGCATATGTCCTCGTTTTCGCTGTCCGTTTCATCGTCCTGTACCCACATTGAATATATACGGCTCTCGCCGTTTTCGTATTTAAAGGCGGGGTCGTTTATATCTATTCCCGTGTCCGCAATGCCCACAAGCACACCGCTTCCTCTGTAGCCTGCGGGCAGATTCCGCACAGCCGTAAGATTTTCGGGTATTGTAAAGCTTCTGTCGGGTATGCCAAGTATAAGAGGCGTTGCGCTGCGTATACCGCTTCCTATCCGTGAATTTGTCAGAAGAAGCTCATATGTTGAAACAGGCACATAAACTATCACATAGTTGACATATTTCATATGACAGCAGGATATATCCATGCTGTCTATGGTTTTCAGCACCTCGTCGCTTTTTTCGACCATTATGTCCACATAGTCCTGCGACAGCACCTTAAAATCGTTGTTCATGCTCATTCCCGCAACACCTCCCAAAGAGTTATATATATTCTTAAAGCAAAGCCTGCCGTAGCCCCATTCCCTGTCGGGATATCGTCTTTTGCCGTCCCTCTGCGCATATTTTGTCATTAACGCCTTTATTTTCTGGGAATACATATCCATGTCGTTTTTTTTGACTATTCCCCATTCCATGAGCAGGGCGGCTGCTCCCGAGGCGAAGGGCGCGGCGAAGCTCGTACCCGTGAAGTAGTCGTAGCCTCCCGTGTTTGATGCGCTTTTTATATTCACTCCGGGAGCGCATATATCGGGCTTTTGGAACACAACGTCTCTGGTGTTCCCTCTGCCCGAAAACGGCGCCGCGGCAAGCGTATTTGTGTTGTACGCGCCCACAGTCAGCGCTCTGAACGCCGTGGAGGGTATTGTGAGCGTGGTATAGCTGTCGGGGTCAAGGAATATTGTGTTTTCGTCAACGCCCTCGCTCACGGGAAGCCATATGTCGTATTTGCTCTCGCTGTCCGTTGTTATTATCAGCTTCCATATACCGCTGTCCGCAAAGTCCCGTCCCTCAAGCCTTATGCTTATTCTTTCCTCGACATTCTGCGGCGTGGGTATTTCCGTTTCTGCCGTTACATATGTATTCTGTAAGGTCTGCGAATATATGCCGTTTCTTCCGCTCATGACCGTCAGAGTGTCTCCGTCGGGCGATACTATATCAATTTCGGCGTTATATATGAAGCTTTTCCACATTTCAAGAGTTACCTCTTTTATGCTGTTTCCCACGCTGAACTCGACCGTGCCGTTTCCTCTTCCGCTGTAATGGTGCGCCTTGTCGCCTTCGTTTCCCGAGGCGACAACTATAAGCGTTCTGTTCTGCTCGCTCACATTGTCTATGTACTGTTCAAAGAGCGACTGCCCGTTGTGCGAGCCATAATTTGTGCCGTAGGATATGTTTATAACAAAGGGCATATCCATTTCGTTCGCCTTTTCCGCTATAAATTTTATGCCCCTCATAATGTCGTCGCTTGCGCCCCTGCCTATAGCCACGGCTATTATGAGCGAATTGTATGCCACTCCGCTTTTGCCTGCGGCTATGCCCGCTACAGCCGTTCCGTGTCCGTTTGTGTCGGCATAGTCTATGCCGAGCGCTATTTCGTCCCTGTCATATACTCTGTCGTTTGGCATATCCCATATGTATATTATTCTTCCCTCAAATTCCCTGTGGCTTGGAGTTATGCCCGAGTCTATTATGCCCATTATGACGCCCTCGCCCGTGAGTCCGCCCACGTTTTCATTTCCCGCGGAAATACAGCTTGCTTCCTTTCCCGCCTCCGCCATGGGATATACATAAAAGGGACGCTCATAGTCCGTTATATTTTCATCTCTTATAAGGTCCTTTTCATCCGCCGTTACTATTGCAAAGCCGCCGTCAAGTATATCCACAACATCGTATTTTTCCGCCAAAGAAGTGTATTTTACTATGTATTTAAGCATACTCTCACCTCTTAACAGTATATTGACTTTTAACTCTTTTATGATATATAATTACTAAAGAAAATATTTTGTAAATGTGATAAATTTACGGAGAAAGCACTATGAAAAAACTATTGTTGATAGAGGATGACATAAGTCTTATAAACGGCTTGTCCTATGCCATTAAAAAACAGGGCTATGAACTTGATATTGTGCGCACGAGCCTTGAATCAAAAAAATTACTTTGCATAAAAGACTACGACCTTGTTATTTTGGATGTATCTCTTCCCGACGGCAGCGGTTTTGATATATGCAAGGATATACGAAAAGATTCTGATGTACCGATAATTTTTCTTACTGCCGCCGATGAAGAAACGGATATTATAATGGGTCTTGACATAGGCGGAGATGATTATATCACAAAGCCCTTCAAGCTGGCTGTCCTTCTATCCCGAATAAACGCCATACTCCGCAGGAGCGACGGCTTTAACAGGGAAGACACACAGCTCAGTTCAAACGGCATAACGGTAAAGCTTCTTAAGGGCGAGGTTTATAAAAGCGGCGAGCGTCTGGATCTGACGGCAGGCGAATATAAGCTTTTGTGTATGTTTATGCAAAATCCCGATATAGTGCTTTCGTCGGAGCAGATACTCGGCAGATTGTGGGACTGCGACGAAAACTATGTGGATATAGGTGCGCTCACGGTTTATATACGCCGACTCCGCACAAAGATAGAGGATGATCCGAGCAAGCCCAAGATGATACAGACCGTTCGCCGTATGGGTTATAAATGGAATACTGTCGGTTGAGGTGTGCTATGAAAATATTTAATGACGACAAGACAAAATTACTTTTTTGTCTGATATTTTTTTGTATCGCGGTTTTTGTGCTTTTTTCCGCATTTTTGCTCATATCCGACAGCTCAGCTTCGTCGGTTTGTATATTTATTGCCTCTCTTTTTGTGTTTTCGGTCATATTGATAAGTCTTTATATTTATCTCAATTATAATGTAAAAACCATAGAAAGAGCAGATAGGCGTATAGAAGAATATATTTCGGGTGACAAAAGCGCCCGCATAGATTGTAACGAGGAGGGTGAACTCAATAAGCTTTTTCACGATGTCAACAAATTGGCGTCTATATTGAATGCTCATGCTGAAAATGAGGCGCATTCCAAAGAATTTCTTAAAAATACCATATCCGATATTTCTCATCAGCTTAAAACACCTCTTGCAGCTCTTAACATATATAACGGCATTTTGCATAACGAGGCGGAGAATATGCCTGCAATACAAGAATTTACGGAGCTTACCGAAAGGGAGCTTGACCGCATGGAGGTACTTGTGCAGAATTTGTTAAAGATAACAAGGCTTGACGCAGGAACTATAAGGCTTGATAAAAAAACTGAAAATCTTTACGATATGCTTTCGGACATAGAAAAACATTTTACATTCCGCGCTAAGCAAGAGAAAAAACATATCTTTGTTGAGGGAGATAAAGAAGCTACACTTTTTTGCAACAGGGATTGGCTTATACAGGCAATAGAAAATATTGTCAAAAACGCCTTCGACCATACCGGAGAAAACGGAAGCATAAAGCTGGAATGGAAATGCTTACCTTCTGTTGTAAGACTCACCGTGAGCGATGACGGAAGCGGAATATATCCCGAGGATATACACCATATATTCAAACGCTTTTACAGAAGCCGTTTTTCAAAGGACACACAGGGTATAGGGCTTGGACTTCCGCTTTCAAAGTCTGTCATTGAAGCCCACAACGGCAGTATAGAAGTGTACAGTGAGCTTGGAAGAGGCACAGACTTTGTTATCACTTTTCCTATTACTACAGAATTGTAGGCTTACTGTAAGGCTAAAGTAGTATTTTTATGCTATTCTGTTATTGAAAAAATAACAGAAAGAGGTGTTTAATATGGATCTATTGGAGGCCATATCGGTTTCAAAGACTTATGGCGGCGGCGATACAGCTGTACACGCGCTGAAAGATGTCAGCTTTACGGTGCCGAAGGGTGAATTTACGGCAGTCGTAGGAGAATCGGGCAGCGGAAAAACAACACTTTTGAATATGCTCGGCGGGCTTGACACTCCCACGGACGGCAAGGTGATAATTGACGGCAAGGACATTTTTTCAATGAAAGAAAGCAGTCTTACAATATTCCGACGCAGGAATATAGGCTTTATTTTTCAGTCGTTCAATCTCATTCCCGAGCTTACGGTAGAGCAAAATATAATTTTCCCTGTATTGCTCGACTACAGAAAGCCCGATAAAGCCTATCTTGAAGAATTGCTCAAAGTGCTGGGACTTGAAGACCGCCGCTGCTATTTGCCCTGTCAGCTTTCGGGCGGACAGCAGCAAAGGACGGCAATAGGCAGAGCGCTTATTACGCGACCGTCGCTTATTCTTGCCGATGAGCCTACGGGCAATCTGGATTCCCGCAACAGCAGCGAGGTAATTTCTCTTTTAAAAAATGCTTCAAAAAAATATGAGCAGACAATAATAATGATAACGCATAACCGCGCCATATCGCAGTCTGCCGACCGTGTTTTGCAGGTATCCGACGGCATACTTACCGATTTCGGGAGGTGCCGCGAATGAGAAGCTATTTAAGCCTTATACCCATTTCCGTAAGGGTGCGCAGAAAGCAGAGCCTTATGACTGTAATATGTATAACACTCTCTGTTTTTCTGGTTACGGCAATATTTTCAATGGCGGATATGGGAATACGCTTGGAAGAAGCAAACGCTAAGCAAAAACATGGCAGCTGGCACATACTGATAAGAGATATTTCGGACGAGGAGGCGGAAGAAATCTCTGCCCGTCCCGATGTCGCTGCTTTTTCGGTGCAGGATGCCATTAATTACAACATAAAAGAGGACTATTATATAGGAGGCAAAAAAGCCGCCGTTGCCGGGATGAACAAAACATTCCTAACCGATACATTCGACTATATTACGGAAGGTCGTTTTCCCGAAACCGATAATGAGGCAGTCATTTCCGAAAATGCAAAGGACATTATGGGCGTGAATATAGGCGACAGCATAACTCTAAATACGCCCTTGGGTAAATATGAATATACAATATCGGGTTTTGAACACGATGCGAATACCTATATGTACGATGCTGTTCTCCTTTGCCTTAATATGTCAGCTTTTGACAATGTGCGCATATCCGAAGGCAAGTCTCCCGCCCGCGAATATTGTTACCGCTTCAATAAATATATAAATGTACGCAAGTCAATAAATGAGATAAAGGAGCAATTTAACATACCCGATGAAAATATAGGCGAAAATGTTGTTATGGTAGGGCTTACGGGTTTTTCTGAAAACAGTGTTCTTCAGGGCATGTATATCACGGCGGGAGTGCTTTCTCTGCTTATACTCATTGCGGGAGTTCTTATGATAGCCGGCAGTATGAACAGCAATATAACACAGCGCACGGAATTTTTCGGCATGCTAAGATGTATAGGCGCAAGCAAAAAGCAGATAATTCGCTTTGTACGGCTAGAGGCTCTCAATTGGTGTAAAATAGCCGTTCCCATAGGCTCTGGTCTTGGAATTATTGTTACTTGGATCTTATGTGCCGCGCTTAAATTTGGCATAGGTGGCGAGTTAAGCAGTATACCGCTTTTCGGAATAAGCCTTACGGGAATAGTCTGCGGTATCTTTGTAGGAATAATAACCGTGCTTATTGCTGCGCGTTCGCCTGCAAAGAAGGCGTCAAAGGTGTCTCCCGTTACGGCAGTATCGGGTAATGTCAAAGTAAAAACACACCGTAGTATAAGCGCAAAATTTTTAAAAACGGAAACTGCCCTCGGCATCTCTCATGCGTCGGCTTCAAAGAAAAATCTTCTGCTTATGACAGGCTCTTTTGCTCTCAGCATTATTCTTTTTCTGAGTTTTTCGGCTATACATGACTGGACGCGCCATGCGCTGAACGATTTGCAACCGCACACACCCGATTTGTCTTTTGCAAGCGCAGATCTGTCCTGCAACATAACTGGGGAGCTTGCCGATAATGTCAATTCCATGCGGGGAGTGAAACGCGCGTTCGGCAGAGGCTTTAAAGGGGATTTGGCTATTGATGATTACAAGGGAATAAACAAGGTCGACCTTGTGTCACTCGACGATATACAGTTTGAATGGGCGGATGAAGAAAAGTGGACTAAAGACAGCGTGGGTTTGGAGAGAGCATATAAAGAAAAAAATTGCGTTATTACGGTATTTGATAAGGACAATCCACTAGAAAAAGGCGATAAAATAAAGCTCGGAGACGATATAGCGGAAATAGTCTGTGTGTTTACCGACAGTCCCATAGGAGGGGGCGGAAATCCTACTATACTCTGTAATGAAAAGATGTTTGCCCGCCTTACGGGCGAAACGGGTTATGCCGTTTTGGATATTCAGCTTGAAAAAAATGCAACGGAAAGCAACATAAGCGCTATACGCAGCCAAGCGGAGGCAAATGGCTTTCTGCTCTCCGACAGACGGGAAAACAACAGAGAAATAGAAGGCACATACTATGCTTTCACCATTCTTGTATACGGCTTTATAGGCATAATAGCGATGATAGCGCTTTTTAACATCATGAACAGTATCTCAATGAGCGTTTCGGCAAGAATAAAGCAGTACGGCGCGATGCGTTCTGTGGGAATGAGCGCGCGTCAGCTTACAGATATGATAGCGGCTGAAACGGCAGTTTATACTTTCTGCGGTCTCGTTGTGGGACTTGTGGCAGGTATTCCCATAAACAAGCTGTTTTTTGAAAGCTTTGTAACAGCCTATTTCGGTACGGCATGGGAACCGCCCCTTGCCGAAGTATTCATATCGGCTGTATTTGTTCTTATAGCATCCATACTTGCCGTATATGCCCCGTCAAACCGCATAAAAAATATGTCCGTCGCGGACACCGCGCGTTCGGAATAGAAAAAAACGGGAAAGCGTATTGCTTTCCCGTTTTGGTTCACGCATATAAAACACATCCGTATTATTTTATTGCGTGGGGGGGGTGGATTTTGATCCTTTCTTTTTTATCGGCATACACATAAGCATACTCACCTTTTCTCCAAAGGCATTCACAAGTATTTCGGATAAGTCTCCGTTCAGCTCATAATTATTCTTTTCTATATAATTCCTTACCTTTTCAAAGTAATCGGCTTTCGCCTTGTTCAAGCTTTTTTCGCTGTATATGCTTTCGGCGGATATTTCCACAGCCCCGTACAGACATTGTATTGACGGATAATATTCTATATATTTGTTATTCTTCACCATATCCGCCATACCGAATTTTTCAATATCCGTTTCCTTTACAGCCCAGCCGGTGTGCGCCGTAAATTTTTTGCCGAGAATTTCGTCCTTTTTGTATATATTTACAAGCTGCACCTCGGGCGCCTGATACATAAAGTAATTTATAGTCTTTAGCCTTTCCCTTTCGTTGAGTATTTCATCGCCTATGCTGAATGTTACATAGCAGAGGGCAGGGCATTTCATTATTACAAAGTTGTCCTTTAACACCTGCACGGTGTTCATGAGCTGAACATTGTCCTTAAGCCAATGCCTAAGCCTCTTGAGCCTTTCTATTTGGCCGTCTATTTCGTCCAGCTTTTCTGTGCATATGTTTGCTATGTCGGCGCTGCTGCTGTTTATCATAGCCCTTATTTCGTCGTGAGAAAAACCGCACTTTATATAAAGCCTTATCATTGCAGCCTTATCTATATCGTAGCTTTCATACCATCTGTAATTGGATTTATCCCTCTTGGGCTTCAGAAAACCGCTCTGTTCGTATCTTCTCACCGTGTTTGTGGTAACACCGAGCAGTTTTGCAAGGTCATTTGTAAGATATCTCATAAAATCCCTCATTTGTTTTTTGTATTATAATGCTATTTTAACATATATTATTGTGTTTTGTAATATGTTTTTATAAGTTTTTTATAAAATAATCCTAACCCTGACCCTATGTCATAGTTGACATTGACATAATGTCAAGGCTTAAAATTAAATCATCAATAAGGGATCATATTCAATATTTATTGCATGGGCACGATGGGATATTTATTGTTATGTATTCCGATTGTTTAGTAATATAATAAACAAAAAGGAGGAATTATTCAATGAATTATCAGAAAAAACACAGACTTCTCAGCGTTGTTTCAATGCTTCTGTCTGTAGTGATGCTGGTAGGTCTCATGCCGTCCGCGGCTTTTGCGGAAGTGTATACGGACACAAGCGGAGCATGGGCTATCACCAACGACGGTGATGCTGTCGACCACAGCAAAGGAAACGGTGAGGCCGTGTTCGGCGATACGGGCTTCACCTATCACAGCGTGGGTACACAGCTTGACAAGGGTTCAAGCGGCGGCAAGGATTATGTGCGTTCCAACTATTCAAACGGCTCCGCTTCAAACGGCATTGTAAGCACCACAGGTTCAAAGGTATCATGGTGCGATTACACTGCTCCCGCAGACGGTACACTCACCGTTTATGTAGGCAACGCATCTACAAAGATAGGCTATGTTTCAACTGCCGACAAGGCAATAGGCACTTATGTGCCGGGCGGCAGCGGCAATTATGACGCCGAGGGCTTCAAGGTAACTCAGGGCAAGAGCTGGGCAACTCTCGACATAGAGGTTGAAAAGGGCGTAAAGTACTTTGTAAACCTCACAGGCTCCAAGATGCTTTGCTACGGTATAGACTTCGTGCCCTACAGAGAGGTAAAGGGCACTGTAACGGATTCCACAGGCGAATTTAAGGAACAGAGCTATGCCATCAAGTTTACCGAAAAGACCACAAGAAAGATAACAAAGGTCAATGTAACGGGCGCTTCCTATTCCGTATTCTTAAAGCCGGGCGAATACACCATAGGCTTTGACGGAACGCTTGCGCAGTCCTTCTCTTTCACAAATGCTTCAAGGAATATAACCGTTGAAGCGGGAGAGGGCGCGCAGACGGGCGACCTTACAATAGAAAAAAGTCTTTCCTATAATATATCGGGCGATATACTCGGTCTTCCGGAGGACTACGACACATCTGATTTAAGGCTTGTGTTTGTCCCCGAGGACACCGCAAACTACGACAATGTGGAAGCGGATATAAATAAGCCCGGCGTAACCGAGACCGAGACCGAAACGGAAACGGAAACCGAGACGAAAACGTCATCCGAAACATCATCCGAAACGACCTCCGAGCCTTCATCCGAGGAAACTCCCGATGTGCTCGCAGAAGCAGTAGGAACGGACGGCATAAACTTTGTTTCGGGCGTGGATACTCTCAAGTACAGCAAGGCGGGCTTCAAGCTCGAGTCGGGCTCCGCTTCGGCAGAGAGAGATTCCAACATAGTTTACACATCTATAGAGGGCTCATCAATAAAGCCTTCGGATGTTGGCAAGAGCTATGTCTATGCATTCACAGTAACCGGTATACCTTCTGCCGATACCGAGATAAAGGCTACCCCCTTCATAACGGATCTAAACGGCAAAACGGTATATTATAAACCTATCACCTGTTCTCTCAGCTCTCTTGCAAAGTCTGCCGAGACCGAGCCTGCGGCAAAGACCGTTTCCGCTAAGCCCATGGCTATAGCCGAAGCAGGCGGCAGCACGGCGGCGCAGGACAATGCCTCGGACGGCACTGACGCAGAGGTTGAAGGACTCAGATATTCCGCGCTTCTTATGACAGGCGTTAAGTATACGCTCGTTGTTTACGGCGCAAAGGATTATAAGCTCAAGAATGAAGTAACCGCAAAGTATGACACTCAGGAGCCCGTAGATCAGCCCGTAGAGTTCATACCTGTAGAAACTTACGCAGTGAGCGGCGGCTTCCTCGGTCTCACTCAGGTAAGAGGAGAGTACACAAAGCTTACCGATGTTTCGGGCGAGCTTACATTTGAAAATGTTGACGACGGTTATACATATAAGGGAACAATAGCGGACGGCAAGTACACGGTTTCGCTCAGAGACGGTTCCTACAAGGCTTCTCTCGTTTCCGACAACTATTCAACATCTACCCATGTTACGGTAGACGGCGCAGCGTCGGAGAGAGACCTTCTTCTCAAGGACGAGAGCAAAAAGACCGTCGAATACAAGGCGGAGCTCCTTGTAGGTAAGGATAAGGACTACAAGTCCGTTCAGTCTGCCGTTGACGCAGCAACAGCCATGACAAGGGCAAACGGCGAAAGAGTAACGATAAAGCTCGATCCCGGCACATACCGCGAGCAGGTCGTTATAAACACGCCCAATATCACAATAGAGAGCAACGGCGGCTCAAGAGACGATACCAAGATCACTTGGTACTACGGTATAGATTATAAGTGCTACAGCTGTGTAAACAGCTATTATGATCCCTATGCCGACTATGACAAGTTTGAAAAGGGCAATATTGTAGACTACTGGGGTTCAGCAGTCATCACAAATGCTGCTGCGACGGGCTTCAGAGCTCAGAACATCACATTTGAAAACTCCTTCAATAAGTACATGACTGAAGAAGAAATAGCCGACGGCATAGAGCCTAACGGTATTGAGACCATAAAAGTACAGAGAAAAGAAAACACAAATGTAGAGACAAAGGAAGCTACGGAAAGAGCTGCGGCTTTTGTAAACTATGCCGACATGATAGAGTTCAAGGACTGCTCATTCTTAGGAAGCCAGGATACACTCTACACCACAAACAGAAACGGTCATAAGTCATATTACAAGAACTGCTACATAGAGGGTCAGACAGACTTCATATACGGCAACGGCGATGCTATATTCGATGCCTGCGAGATAAACTTCTGCGGTTATGACGGAACCGCATCGGCAGGCTATCTCACCGCAAACTCAAATTCACAGTCATATAACACCAAGTTCGGTTATATATTTAGAAGCTGTTATGTATCCTACGGCACAAAGCGCGATGTAACTCCGGGTTACCTCGGCAGAATGTGGGGCGACAGCGCAAAGGTAGCGTTCATCAATACTCAGCTTCAGCAGCCGGATATGATACTTGCCGCGGGCTGGAGCGAAATGTTGAATAAAAAGCCTACAGATCCCAATATGACGCTTGTAGAATACAACACTACATATAACGGCGAAAAGGTAGACACCACCAAGAGAGTGGCAGGCGTTAAGGACAGCATAAATGCAGAGGATTACTCTGTAGAGAGCGCGTTTATCGCAAACGGCTGGACGCCTTACTTCTACACTCCCGAAACCGTTTCAAAGGTAGAATTTGTAACTAAGCCTGCCTTTACATCAAACGGCGACCTCAATATCCCCAATCCGGGTATGAAGGTAACCACAAATTATAAGCTCAATATTAATAACGACGCTTCTACGATATCATACTACGCTGTTCCTACAGATGCGGATATGGCAAGTCTTGACACGATACTTAAGAGCGCAACTCTTCTTAAGAGCTGTTCGGCAGCTGCCGTAAACACCTTCCAGATACCTATGGAGTGCGCAGGCAAGTATATCATGGCAGTAGTAACGCCCATGTCCGTATCGGGCTTAAAGGGCGATCCCGAGTATGTTATAGAAACACAGGCGCCTGTAAGCAACACTTGGTATGATTTTGACGATCCCGAAAGCATAGCTCCGGGTTCGGGTATAAATATCTATCTCATGGGCGACTCCACCGTTCAGGATTACACGGGCAGAGACGAAGGCGCATGGGGCGAATTTTTGCAGGACTTCTTCATTGATGAAGACCATGTAAAGGTAGTAAACCACGCCATAGGCGGAAGAAGTACGCGTAACTTCCTCAACGAGGGAAGATTTGACAAGATACTCGAAACCATAAAGGAAGGCGACTATCTTTTCATACAGTTCGGTCATAACGACTGCGCAAATGAAGAAAATTATTATGCCGACAGATTTGTTCCTCTGTTCACAAAGGACACTCCCGAGGCAAATAAGCAGGCGAACTTCCCGACAATACAGCCTACCGACGACTTAAAGAAGGACGGCAAGTTCACATGGGACTGCGGAGCAACATACAAGGGCTTCATACAGTATTATATTGACAAGGCTCTTGAAAAGGGCGCCGTACCCGTAGTGGTATCGCCCGTATCAAGACTTTACTATCAGTCCGACGGCACCGGCACCATAAGAACTCACCACGACGCAGGCACAAAATATGCCCTCACGGCCGATTATGCAACAAGCAATGACGCTTATGTAAGGGCATGCAAGGAAATAGCCGATGCAAATGCAGACAAGGGTGTATTGTATTTCGATAACTTCGCAGCCACAAAGGCTCTCTATGAGGAGGCTTATAAGGCTTGCGGAAGCAATGTATACGGCTATGCCCTCATGTCCGGCGGTACGGACTCCACTCACAACAACAAGACGGGCGGCGTTATACTCGCAGGTCTTGTGGCAAAGTGGATACAGGATGCAAACATTGCTCCTTCAAAGTATGTTGTACAGCCCGAGACCGCTTACGGTGAAAATACCGACGGCAAGTATATATTCGAGATAAAGAACGGCAAGTTCACGGCAAGGAATGTAAAGTATGAGGAGGTTCCGTACTGGTCTCAGGTAGGTCAGGAGCTTTTCGATTCGCTTTCGGGAAGCGTTAAGAATGTAACTCTCAACTTCGCATCCGATGAGGCTGTAAAGCTCTATGTTACCGATGCCGGCACTACATTTACCGACGGCGTATATTCGGGCATATATAAGAATGAATCGGGTCAGAGATATACTGTGAATGTATATAAGGACGGTATTCAGTATTATGCAAAAGATGGAGTTGTACAAACAAAAAATGGCACAAAGGCAACTGCAAAAAAGGCTATATTCTCCTTTGATGCCGCAGAACCGGGCATTTACACAGTAAATGTAACAGCTAACACGGGCGACGGCACCGTAGACCTATTTAAGGACAGCGCGCTTTCCGAAAGCGTTGCATACGCCGAGGTCAGCAATTCCGCTCCCGGTTCAATAGTTTACACCAAGACGGCAGAGGGCTCGGAGACGCTTTACTTTGCGGCTTCCGTTTCAAACAATCTGTATCTTTCGGAGATGACGATCTCAAAGGAAGAAATACCCGTTGAAAAGCCCAATGAGATACTTCTCAACTTTGCTACCGATGAAGCGCTTGCGCTTTATGAAACCAATGCAGAAGCTACCTTCGGCGAGGATGGCAAGGGCGTATACTCGGGCGTTTATACAAATGCCGACGGCAAGGAATTTGAAGCAAGCGTATACGGAACAGGCGTTCAGTACTACAACAGTGATATACAATACGGCACAAAGGTCATGCCCAATAAGCCCGTATTCTCATTCGTTGCCGACAAGGCTGCGACCTACACGGTTACGGCGGATCCGAAGGTATCGACAGGCTCCGAGACTATAGGTCTTTACAAAGACGCGGCTATGACACAGGCTGCTTCGGAAGCTAAGATCTCGGACGGCAAGATAGTTTATGCCAAGTCGGACGATACGTCTGAAACTCTTTACTTTGCATCACCCGATGCAGGCAATGTATATGTAAAGGAATTTACAATTTCTTACTTCGTACCCATTGAGATATCTCTTGATTTTGAGCTTGCAGACATAATGAATCTCTATAAATCGGCAGATACCTACACGGGCGGAGTTGCTTCCGGCAAGTATACAAATGCGGACGGTCAGTCCTTCGATGTAAGTATATATCAGGACGGTATTCAGTATTATAATGATGATGCGCATTACGGCACAAAGGCTTCGCCTAATAAGCCCGTATTCTCATTTGTTGCAGACGAGGCGGCTATGTATACTCTCAACTTTACAACAGGCGCGGGCAGCGCAACAATTAATCTTTTCAGCGATTATGACTGTACTCAGTCCGTTGCAAGCGCAGCGCAGTCCGATCCTCTTGTTTACAAGAAGAAGACGGCAGAGCCTGAAACTCTCTATGTTTCAACAACTGATTTCAGCAACTACTATATGGCGACCGCTTCCATAAAGAAGGAAGCTCTCTCCGACGATAAGAAGATCAACTTCAAGGGCAATATCACGGGCATTGAAAGCGATGACTCAAATGTTGTGCTCACATTCAAGGGCGCAACCGAAAGCTTCGAGATATCCGCAAGTGATTATCAGTCAACAGGACATGAGCTTATAGTGGGCGAGACATACAGAATAACGGCAAAGGGCGATAAGGGCGTTTACACAGGCACCGACATAGTTACCGATGACAGCGGCGAGGCGGATATAGTTCTTACAAGGCTCGGTCTTGAATTCCCGCTCGATTTCATAGAAAATTATGCGGATTATGATACCTTCCTTAAAGCTATGGGCTATAGCGGTTCAAAAGAAGTAACGGATGCCTACAGCGGTATAACCGTTCATCCCAACGGCGTGGTAATTTCCGAGAATTTGGTAGCACGGTA
>CANRNM010000041.1 GCA_947631975.1 uncultured Clostridia bacterium | reverse complement strand
TCCGCAGGACACACATTATAAGGCGTCCTTGCGAAGCAGGGAAGCTGGCGCCCGAAGGGCGACTGAAGGGTAAAAAATATTTTATCGACACGCAGAAGGGAAGTCAAGACTTCCCTTTATTTATACTTTGTCCAAAAGTATGAACATCTGTCCTCCATCGCAGCGCAGCAGCGCCACCCTCTCCCCTTCTCTCCAGTCGGTATTCTTATACCTCTCCGGCACTATCATAAATTCCTCGTCTATTATCATTTTCTGCTCCGTCTCCACTATGAGCCTGTGCTCCTCCTTTATCCTGCCTATCACTGCGGCTACGGGCTTTTGCTGCTCCACAGCCTCTATTGCCAGCTCCTTTATTATTTCTCCTATGTTATTCATCCAGCACTCCCCCTCTCACCTCCAGCACCATTATGTGCTCCTTGTCGCGGAAAATATGCTTGCAGCTGTGAACCTCCATCATCTCGTCCACTATGAAGTCGCCTATGTCAAGCCTTACATATACCTCCGCGCCCGCTCTTATGTAGAGATTGCCGAAGGTCGTTATGTCCAGGTGCCTGTTCTTGGTCTTGTAGAGCCTTAGAAGATTGTTGGCTGTGGTGTTGCCGTCGGTGTGTTCGTCTATGTGCGCATATCTCTGCAATATGCCCCATTCGGCTATGCCCTCGGGGTCCTCGGCGGTGTATTCGTTGTGTATGTGTATGTACTTGGTGTCCTTTTTGTGCAGGAGCTTTATTTTGTTGTACACTCCCTTGTCTATGGTAGTGCTGTAGCGGAAATCCAGAGCGCTCTCGTTGTCTATAAGAAGGTTTGTAGTCATGCTTTCCCTGTTTCTCAACATTATGCTCCCGAAGTCGTCATACAGCAGGAAATCCTTTCCCGTGTGCAGCCTTGTGAGCGAAAGCGCAGTGTATATTATGTCAAAAAGCGTCGTGTTGTCCTCTATCCTCGGCGGCAGCACGAAGCCCGTATTGTCTATCGTTCCCGTTTTTAGTCTGTAGTCGTCGCATATCATTCTTACCACCTCGTCAGCCCTCTTGCCCGAATATGTGTAGGTATCCTTGTTTTTGAAATATCTCAGCTGATCGTGGCAGGTTACGGATATTATGCCCTCGCTCGTTCTGCTCTTGCTGAAAACATAGCCCAGAAAAAGCCTTCTGCCGTCTACGCAGAGCCTCACCGTGTTGCCCTCCTTGAAGTCTATGCTCCCCTCCTTGAGCGCCTTGAATTTGAGCGTGGACATATTGTATCTCTCGGTGTAAAGCGTTATTTCGTCGCATAAAACAGGCATAAACACGCCCTTTACACCCTCTATCAGAAGTTCTGTCATTTATTCACTCTCCTTTTTTTAATGAAAGCTGAAGCTTTCGCCGTTTATAAGCTCCTCCATACCGTAGCGCATGGCGTCCATAAGGTGATTATTGCTGTCGCAGGGTATGTTCGTGCGCCTGCCGTTTTCGTCCGTTTCCCAACAGTACGCGCCTATTTCGCTTATAAAGCCTCTGCATTTTTTGGCTATTATTATTTCGTAGCCCTGTATGTAGTCAATGCCGTTTAATATGCTGTCCCTGCCCTTTCGGCAGCCCCTTATGTTGTTTATGCCAAGCATACGCAGTCTGTCTATGCTCTTGGGCTCGGAACAGTCGGCTCGTATTCTCTCTTTTCTGTAGCCTTTTTTGGTTATCTCGTTATATATGTCCTCGTTTGACATTCCCTTTTTATATATCTCGTCGAATACATAAAGCCTCTTGTTTTCCTCGTCGCAGAGTCCGCAGAAAAGCGCGGTTTCGTCGTTGGTATAGCCGAAGTCCAGCCCAAAAACGGCTCTCGGGCTGTATTCCCTCTTTATTTTTTCTATGTCGAAGTCCTCCGCTCTCCAGTTTTCGTATATAAGTCCCTCCGTTACGCCCCATTCGCCCAGACCTGCCACTCTGTAGCGCCCCGGATTGCGCGCCTTCATGTCCTCAAAGAGCTTGAGGTCGGCTTCGTCCAGCCATTCGTTGCACATATAGTTGGTGGTCTTGGCGAGAATTTCGCTGTCCTCCTTGTCGTAAAATCTTCTCTTTATCCAGTGTCCCTCGTTCCACGGGTTCAATGTGAGCGTTATCTGCTTGAAAAGCCCGTCGGGAAGCCGTCCTCTTATGCTCTCGTCAAGCATATTGAAGTCGCTCTCGTCGGATATCTCGTAAGCCTCCTCTATCCAAAGCCAGCAGAGATAGCCCGTGTCCACCGTTATGGACGTTATCTTGAGCGGGTCGTCAAGCCCCCTGAAATATATTTTCTGTCCCGTTACGGTGTATATTATTTCAAGAGGGCTTGCCTTGCATATGAAAAATCTCTCCACGCCCAGCGTCTTTATAGCCCAGCAAAGCTCCGTGTAGCAGCTGTCCTTAAGAGTGTTGTATATCCTTCTCACCACCAGAAGATTTGCCTCGGGATATTTTATGAGGCGCACTATGAAATTGAGAGCCGTTGTCTTGCTTTTTTTGCTCGCTCTCGAGCCCTTGCACACGCGGTATCTGCCCTTGAAGCGCCAGAAGTCGCTGTAGCCCTTGCCTGCAAGCTTCTGCGCGGAGAGCCTTATCGGCTCCTTTATTGCTCCGCAGCGCTTTGCCTCGGCTATTTCCCGCTTCAGTTCGTCGTATGTCATCTGCGCCGCCCTCCCCTCATGCCGAGAGCGGCTATTATAAACGCTCTTTCCTTTTGGTCCATTTTTATTATGCGAGAGGGCTGCCAGCCAAATTCAAACATGCAGCAGAGCGCCAGCTTAGCCGTTACGCCGCCCTCTCTTATCAGTTTTTTGCCTGTTCCACATCTTCCTTGAGGCTAGTAAAGCCGTTTTTCTCCTGAACGAGCCTGCAAAGCGCCGTGTATTCTCCCGGCACCGAAACTATCCTCTTTAAAAGCGTTTCGGGAGTTTTGGCGTTGTAGCTGTCCTGGAGCCTTGCGTCCAGAAGGTTGGGGTAAATTACGGAGGCGGTTACGAGCTTTTCTATGTATTTCTTTCTGTTGAGCCTGTACTGCCCGTCCGTTATCTCCATTGCGGACTCCCTTATTTCCTCTTCCTCCTCGGTCTTGAGCGGTCTTAATTTCCACTTCACAACGTCTCCGTTTTCGTCCTTTATGTCCCTGCATACCTCGCTGAAATAACAACTTCTGACGCTTCTGAAGGACTTGAAGAACACCTCCGCGTCGTCCTCCTCTTCATCGGAGTAAAGATATTCCTTTTTGCTTTCCTCGTCCTTGACCTTTGCGGACTTTATGTCCTCTTTCTTATCGTTTTTTGACATTTTTTAATCTCCTTTCATATCACTGTACAAGGCTTGAGCCTATGTATACCTCGCTTTTCTGCGCGCCGAAGCTCATGTTGTCGTAGCTTGTTCTGTCCCTAAGATTAATTTTTATGGCTATAGCCTTGTCGCTGTTCAATACCTCGGCATAGTTGCCGTATATTATGCCCCTCATGTTGTATTCGGGCGAGTTTATCATATATCTACCCTCGGGCTGTTCAAAAAAGCAGTTTCTTATCACATTGTAGCCGTTGGAGTCTATGTATATTGCCGCCACGGTGTCGGATACATCCGAATAATTCATGCAGAAATGGCAGTTTTCCACCACTATGAAGGACTGCGAAAGCATGAGCGCTATCGTGTTGAGTCCCGAACCGCTTCCGCAGAAAATGCCCATGTCGGAGATATACGACCTCGGCGCGTCCAGATTTATGCCCGAGAATATGTTGTCCACATTGAGCCTGGTATAATACATTCCAAGCCCCCTGAACCTTATGGACTGCTTTATTTCGACCGTGGTCTTTACATAGAAATCTCCGTCCAGAAGGAGCACCGTTCCGCCCTCTCCCGCCGCCTCCGAAGCCTGCTTTATTGTGGCTGAACAGTCCTCCTGCGAGCAGGTGTAGCCTGCGGAGGACTTGAGCGGGCTCTTGCTGTTGTATGCAGCCACTATCACCTCTCCGCCGCTGCCCTTGGCGCCCGTGTTCCTGTCTATGGCGTCCGCAAGCGTGCTGAAATTTTGGTTGAATACATTTATGTCGTAATAATCGTTTTCCGTAGGATATACAATGTCGTAATTATTGTTCATACAATTCCTCCTTTATATTCTTGTGAGTATAGCTGTGAAGCTCTCCGTGGGTGTATTTTTTGAGCTCTCCGTGCAGAGTGTACAAAAGAGATACGCCAAGCTTTATGTTTACGGGCACCGTCCTTTCGAGCATCTCCGTTACGGAGCTTAGATACATGCTGTTTTTGAGCGGGAGCCTCACCGAGAGCGTGAGCTCTCCGCAGTCAAGCTCAAGGCTGTAGCCCTTGTCGGGTATGAGCGTGTCAAGGCACTGCGTAAGGCTGTCGCGGCTGCCCAGAAGCTTTGAAAGTATGCGGAAACGCCTGTATTCGATGCCTTCGCCCTCCGAAGCCGTTATGCCGAGTATTCCCTCTAGCCGTATTAAGCCCTCGCCCTCTGCCGTTTCCGTGAAAAATTCTTTTTTGATGACCTCCGTGCTGTCCTTAAGCTCGGTTATCTCGGGGTCTTCGCTTTGGCATATTCGCCTCATTTCATCATATTCCCGCATATACGGCGGAAGATATTCCAGAAGCATTTATACCACCTCCACATTTCCAAGACTTACCAAGCTGTCCGCGGGTATTTTCACATAGCTTCCTCCGTTCACCGTGAGGCTCGCTATGTTCTCTATGCCCGATATATCCAATATTTCCACCAAAAGCTGGGCGCTGTATATGGTTATGCTGCCCCTCTCCCAGTCCGCATTTGCAATTTTGAGATGCTCGTTGAGCTTCTCCTTTATAGTTATGGCTATCTCGTCTTTGCTGTAGTCCTGCTTCACGCTTATTTCCGTTTTTATGTTTATGGGCTCGGTCTTTGCGGGGTGCACGCTCACTATGTGCCCTATGGGCGCAAGTCCCGCTCCCGTGCCCTCCTGCCCCGTGGGGTCGAGCCTTTCCTTCACTGCCTTCAAAAGCTCCTCGGAGGGCGGAGTGAAGTCGGGCGTTGTGATGTACACATCCACAAGTCCGCCCCTTGCGCCCCTTTCGGCTTTAGCCATGGACACGCCCTCCATTTCCTTCACTATCTGTCTGTAGTGCGCCTTGTTTCCGCCGAAGGCGGAGCTCTGCACAGCCTCGAAATATCTCTGCCTGAAGTCTTCGGTGGCCTCCTCTTCCTCGCCCGCTATCATTACCTCGGTGAGACTTGCCCGAGAAAGCCCCGGCACATAGTCCACGGGCACGAGGTTCCCAAGGTGTCTGTTGCCCTCCTCGCCTGCCGTTTCACAGCGCATACGATATTCAAAGTCGGATAGCTTTTCCTCGGCATAGAAATTTATTTTGTCTATGTTGAATCTTGTGCCTATGGGTATCTCCGTGTCAAACACTCCCCTGCACACCGAATAGGTCGCGGGATAGGGCGCGATGCCCGCCTCCTTGGCCCGCCTTATGAGGTATTCCCTCGGGGCGGTGTCGGCAAAGGCTGCGTCAAGCGCGTTTTCAAGCGCGATGTAAGCCTGCGCAAGCTCCGCGCAGGCAGGAGCGCAGGCGTCGTAGATAACGGAGCCCTGTCTTTTGTCAACATCCGTCTTTACTCTGCCCAGCACTCTTTCAAGTATGTTTTCATATGTGTTGTTTTCAAACAAGTTATCCCCTCCTTATATATAGGCGTCAAGGCTTATTTCGCCGTATACGGTGTCGAGGCTTATATCGGCATGGAGCCTTCCCTTAACGGCTTCAGCCGAAAAGCTTGTTATGCTCTTTATTCTCTCGTCGTTTTTCAATGCGTCCTCAAGCCTTAGCCTTATTACCGCCCTCGCGTAGTTTATGTCCCTTCCGAACAGGTCCTTAAGCCTCACGCCGTATTTTTTGTCATATATCACATAGGTGTCCCTTTCCGTCATAAGGAGCTTATACACTGCCTGCTTCACGGCGTCCCTGCCGCCGCAGAGTCCCCGTATAGTCAGGGACTCCGTATCCATGCGGTAGGTGGTGTCGGTGTTTTTTATAAGAGTATAGCTCCCGTCAAGAGTTGCGCTCTTAGGTGTCATATTCTCAACCCCTTAGAGCATGCCGTCAAAGCGGTCAAATTCCTCGACTATCTTGAAGTCCTCGAATGTGAATGTCATTTCCTCGTCCAGAAAGGAGCCTTCCGCGTCAAACTTGGCGAGCACTCCGCCGTCCAGGTTGCAGTCGGTGAGGATTACCGACTGTCTGCCCGCTGCGCTTGTGGGGTCCTCGTTTATTATCTGCATATCGAAGTAAATGTCCTCGCCCGTGTTCTTGTAGTCTCTCAATAGCCTTCTGAAAACGCTTGTGTTGTAGTGGAACTTGGCTTTGCCCTTTCCCGACCATCCGCTGGACTTGTTGCCCTTGGCGGTCCTGCCGAGTATGGGCACGAGCACCTTGTTCTTTTCCATTGTCGCCTCCAGATTTATAGCCTGCATAAAGTTGTAGCGGTTGTTGTTTATTGTTACATAACATTCCGCAAGCTTTGCGCTCAGGGAATCTCTTGCGTTCATTATAGCTGCCATATATTTACCTCCTTAATTTATCCTTACCGTCATATAGAGCTGCGTCATGGCGTTTGCGGGCGTTATTGCGTCCGTTATTATCACGCTTTTTCTGTTCTCGCCCTTTTCTACGGTTATGCTGTTTTCGTCGAAGCCGTCAAGCGCCCTAAGCGCAAGAAGCTTTTCGTGGTGCTTCACTATGTCGCACCAAAGCGAATTTCTGCCTGCCGCGTCGTTTGGCACCTTGCCCAGATAATAGCCGTTGAATATAGCGGCTATGTCGGTGGCTATGCGGTCTATGAGCCTTATTGTCTGGTTGTCCTTGAAGTCCTCGCCCTTCTCCGCGGTGGTGTCTGTGAATGAATTTATGTCGAGAAGCACCCTCACCTCTCCGTTTACATTGTGGAACACAAATTCGCCCTTTTTTATGCTAGATTCAAGCTCCGTCTGCGAGGCGTCCGCCGTTATGTCGTATTCGCCGTTGTAGAGCGTGTTTGTGAGCGACTTGTTCACCTCGCAGCCGCCTATTGCGCCTGCCGTCCAAGCCTGGATGTGATAGCCCTCCTCATCCGCAAGCTTTGCCTTCACGCACACGTTTCCCTCGTAGCCGCCCGAGTATATGCCCGTTACGCACTGGAATTTCTTTCCCACCTCGTCGCGCATCCTCTTTGTGTATTCCACGAGCAGCTTTTCATATTCCTCGTTGTCATACATTATCGTTACGGCGTTGAAGGTATAGCTGTCCAGCTTGTCCAGAAACTTCTGCACGCTTCCGCCGTCCACAAAGCCTACTACGCCTCCCGAGAGATATGTGCCCGATATAACGCCGAGGCTTGCTTCTCTGTTCCAGTCCACATAGCAGTTGTCGTCAAGCTCGTTCATGCTTGCCGCGGTCTGTGAAAACACCGTTTCGTCGTATATCGTGAGCTTCACATCATAGAGCGAGGGCTCGTCGGCGTTCTTTGCCGCCGAAAGCCTTATAAAGTTTCCTCTCGAGCCGTATTTCTTGGCTGTGCAGTATGTGCACGACGCCTTTTTCTGGCTTGTCTGATTGAGCTTGTATATAAGGAGCTTGTGAGAGTTTTTGAACGCCTCTCTTATGTCCTTCAAAGCGTCGTCGGTGTAGGGTCTTGAAAAATATTCCTCGGAATTTTTTATAAATTCCTCCCTTGTTATTTCCATTATGTCTTCGTCGCCCCAGTCAAGGCTTATAGCCATTGCCGTAACGCCTCTCTCGCCGAATACGTTTGCTCCCATGTCCGCGGACACTATGTTTATGTAGCTGCCGGGCAGTATCTTGTTCTGCACCGAAAATGTTCCTCCTCCGAGCATATTATTTTTCCTCCTTTCCCGAGCCCAAAAAATCATTTATTATTTTTTCGGTCTCCGCTATGCCGTAGCCTTTGCCCTCCTCCAGAAATGCGGACAATATATCCCTGTACCGCGCAAATCTTTCGCTGGAGCAAAGCTGCTGTTTGCTGAATTTAGTTTCTGCCATATTTTTTTTCCTCCCTTTTATTCAACTGTTTATTATTCTCGTTTTTTCGGAGTACTCGCCCATCATTTCGGGGTTTTCATCGTCCTCCGTCGTGTAAAACAAATCGAAGCTCAGCGTTATATACATGCTGTCGTCTCCCGTCTTGGCTTTGAGCCCTATGGGTCTGACGGGAAAACCGTCTATATTTATGTACTCCAGCGCAGTCATAAGCTCCGCCGTCATGGAGTTGTAGTTTTCCCTTTTTCTGCCGTTGTAGTAGTGTATCTCGGCTTCGGCTTTGAGCCTTCTGCGCCTGCCTCTGTATATTTCTGCGCCGAGCTCCCTTAATATTATGGAAAAGCAAGGCGTTTTAAAGCCTTGCTCAACCTCCTCCGTGTATATTCTTATATCCTTAAAGCAGGCGCTTAGCTTTTCGGCGATTCCCGTAACTATTTTGTTTATCATTTATGCCCACTCCTTAATGCTGTCAAGTATTATTTCGGTATGCCCTTTGTAAACAGCGCTTAGCGAGCTGTTTACAAAGGTATATTTTTTCCCCAGATGAGTTATGACTATTTTGCTTCCCGCCTTCACATATATTTCAATAGGTAAAAATAGCTTTATATTTTGAATGAGGCGGGAGGCGTCCTCCGTTTTGTCGCCCGTGTGTATCCTGCTGAACAGCCCCGTTTCGTAGGAGATCCTGCATTTTATGTCCGTGTATTTTATCACATCCCTGTGTTTGGTAACATTACCTTCGGTATACTCCTCTTTCTCGTATATATCGCAGCTGTCCGTAAAAAGGCTTTCTATATCTTTTTTAATACTCACCATTTCAACCTTCTGAAGCCAATTAATATTTTGTCCTTGTCCATAAGCCTTTTTATGAGCTCGTCAAAGAGCACATCTCGGCTTATGGAGCCGGTGTAGCTTAAAGATATATCGCCTTCGGTTATACTTTCGAGCGCTCCGCCCAGGTTATAGCCGTCCAGCTCGCCTATTGAGCTCTTGAGCTTGAGAAAAGCCCCGCAGCACATATCCACCGCGGTGTTGTAGAGCTCGAAGGGAACAGACTCTATGTTGCAGAAGCAGCATATGTATTCCTCCGTGTCGTTTATGCACAGGTCTATTCCGTCGCTGTCCTCATCCGTTGCGCTGTAGCCCAGACAGCTGAGTCTGAGCTTAACATCGTCGGGATTTATCATTTATAAAACGCCCTTCGACTTTATTCTGGCAATAGGAATGGCTTTGTGGTTTATGTACTTGGGTTCTTCCGCGCCGTCGTTCACAAGGCTCCAGTTGGCGCCGTTTTTAAGCTCCTCGTCGGTCGGCGAAAGAGACGCCTGCTCCTTCTTGAGATAGCTTATGCCGTAGGGCGCGAAGCACTTTCTCTGCCTTGCGTAGAGAGTGTCCTGACCTCCCTTTACGGCGGGATTTCTTCCCATTTCGTAGGGTACCTTTGCGCCTATGTTCTCATAGTCGAATGCGCCCTCGCCTAAGATATATGTAGTATACACGCTTTTGCCGTCGCCGCCCTCGCTCACGGGCATTGTGTCGTCCACGAGCACTGTCCTGCCGTTCCAGCTGGCGAGAGTGAGATCTCTCTGTATGCCGTTTGCGTCGGTCTGCTTGAGATAAGCGAGCAGATTAAGGTTTTCAAGAGCGGTTGCGACCTCCGAATGCATTATAGCTACAGTAAACTTGTTCTTGTTGTCGCCTCCCGCCTTCTGTATCGCCTTGTTGAGCGTTTCGGGCTGTATGGTGCTCACTTCCTCCTCTGTGATGTCGTATGTATGACCGTTTACAAATTCGAGGTTTTCATCGCCCGTCATTGAGAATATTCCCTCGAGTATGGCAAGGAGAGTGTCCTGGTCCACGCTGTCGAAATATTCAGCCACCTGCGAGGCAACGCTGTCCATAAAGCCTGCTCCGCCCGTTATGTCCTCCGCAAAGTCGGTTTCAAGCCACGCCTTGGCTCTGCCCACCACAACTACGCCTCTTTCGTATGTATTTGTTTCCGCAGCCGTTATGTCGGTCTTGCCGTCGTAGTTGAGCGCCTCGCCCTCCAGAAGCCCGTACATCGGGAGTATGGCGTAAGCCGTGCCCGACTGCGCGCTGAAGGCGTGTCTTATCTCGCTGTTTCCCCTCAGCGCCTTACTCTTTATGAGCTCGTTTTTCTTGAGCTGAGGTATTTTGTCCACATATATGCCGAATGCCTGTGGATTGAAAGTTTTGCTGTCAAATTTAGCCATTTTTGTTTTCCTCCTTCATTATTAATACATCTATATTCATCCCGCCCTCCTCATCGCCTTATTTTGCGGTATTATAACTTACCGCCGTCGAGATATGCGCATATTTCGTCGTAGCTCATATCCTCGACATTCTTTTCGCTGTTGTCGCTCTTGCCTATGCTTACTCCCCTGAAGGTCGTCTTTTCCTTCTCCTTGAAGAGATATTTTGTGTCCTCGCCGTTTTTAAGCGCTTCGAGCTGCTCGTCTATGCCGTTAAGCCTGCCGTTTTCGTCAAGTACGGCTTTGTCGGCGTCTATGAGCGCTCTCACAGCCTTCACCGTCCTTGCGCCGGAGAGAGCTATTGCCCTTTCAAGAGCGTTTTCAAGCTTTATTTCCTGTATTTCCCTTTTGTGGCTTTCCTTCAGCCTGTTTATCTCCCTTGTATATCGGCGGGTTATTTCCTCCTTTATTTCGGGGCTCAGCTTTATTTCCGTCTGAGAGTTCTCCATTTTTATTTTCCTCCTTGTTCATCTTCCTTATTTCTTCTCTGCTGTCCCTTGTCCAGGGGTGCTTTGATATTACCGTTTCTCTGCTTATTACATCGAGCGACTTTATGCAGTTGTCTATAAGCTCGCTTTCGTTCACGAGAATGTTCCTATTAAATATGATGTTTATATCCTCGTCCGAAAATCTGCCCTCTCCCGTGTTTTCAAGGTGGGCGTTTACAAACCACATGAGCTTGTAAAGCGAGCTTTTATACTCGTTTTCCATTCCCGACGCGTCTATGTCTATGTCGGAATACATGCTGAGTATATTCATCATGTTGGGGTTTCCCCGCAGAATGTCGCTCTTTGCGTCGTAGCCCATGCCGTTTTCTATTATCGCCTTTTTGAATATGTCTATAAGGCTCTTGTAGTTCTCGCTGTTCACCTCTATGCCGAGCGTGTCCACTCCGCCGTCGCTGCCGTCTATGGTCCTCACCTTCACGGCGCCGTATGCAGCCAGGTTGTGCCTGAATTCACCCAGGTTTTCGCCGTCGTAGTTTCTGAGCACAAGTATGGTGTTCCTGGGGTCCTCCTCCATGGCGTTCATGAAATTGCTTATTATAAGGTTAAGCCCGTCCTGAAGCGACTTTACATTGCTTATAAGAGGTGTTCCTCCGTTGTACTTAAAGGCTATGAGCGGTATCCTCTCCCAGTTAAGCGCCTTGTTTTTTGCGTAGAAATACGGTGTCTTCCACTCTCTGCCGTCGGGGATGAGCCTGCCTCTGTCGGCTGTATACCGCCTTATGCCCTTTTTATCGAATACCTCTACCTTTTTAATGAGCTTTTTTGTCCTGCCGTCGTATTCATATGTCTCGTAGAACCTTACGGCGCTTTCAAGCTCCGTACATTCGTCGTCCGCCCAGAGCGGCACTATCTCGCAGGGGTCAATGCTTTTGAATTTGAGCTCTCCCTTTTCGTCATAGTACACATACAGCCAGCCTATTCCGCAGTTTATGCTGTTTGCAGCTACATCCTGCAAGAGCTTTTCAAAGCCTCTGCCAAGCGTCTTTCTTACAGCCGAGGTATAGCTCTGCCCGCCTTCAAGCGTTATGGGATTTGAGAGCAGGTAGTTGACCTTCTGCGTTACAAGCTTTTTGTATTGATTGTCTACTATTATATTGTTTGGCAGATTGTCTATCTCCTTAAGCTCTCCCTCCTCGCCTATACAGCTGCGCTTTCTTTTGAGTATATCGTGCGCTCCGTCATAGTACGCCTTGCCCGTCAGCATCCTCCGCCTTTCGGGCGAGGCTCTGAACTGCCTTATCTCGCTCAATATAAATTCATCTTCCTTTATAATGCCTTCCCGTCCCTTCTTTATCCGTCTTTTTATATCAGGCATACGGGAATGAGGAAACTGAAAATCAAACATTTTATCACCTCTCTTTCATCTGCAATACCAAACTACCACAGCCAAAGTGCCAAAGTGCGACATTTGTTTTTATTTTTTAAAAATTTTTCGCTCTCGGATTTTGAACTGCTTTTCTTCCTATATATATAACCCGTTTCATTTTTCAAAAAAGTTTCGCAATATTTCATAAATTTTTTTAAGAATTACTCAATTATCACAAATATTACAGTCAATTTACAGTTGCTCCAAACCCCTTGATTTTTATTCTCAAAGGTGATATATTAAGTTCAAGCAAGACACATTGAGCTCAGCGCACCAAATGTTACAGTAATGTTACATTTTGAAAAACTTGTTGACTACTCAAATGTGAAATGCTATAATACTTTTGTAAATGAGGCGACTATGCTAAGCCTCTGCACATTTAAATTTTCATAAGGAGGAAAAAAACAATGAAAAGAAAAATTGCTTTATTATTGGCAGCAGTAATGACAGTTGCTATGCTTCCAATGAATGCAATGGCTGACTCCAGCACTAGCCTTAGCAGAACCGGTCTTACTTTCCAGGCTGACAAGGTTGTTGTTAGAGGTGCAGACATTGATGTTACAGACAGAGACTATGATGTAGATGATTTTACATCAGGCGTATCTGCAACACCTATCACTCTTGATATCAGACCTACTTCAGGTGAAATTGAAGAAGGCGCTAAGATCATCTTGAGAGTTAACAACGGTAAATTTGACAGTAAGTTACTTGATTCTAACCTCAACGATAAGTTATTTGACAATAAGGTTACAAGTGTTACTACATTCGTTTATCGTTCAGCAAAGAATGGTTGGAGCTGGGATACTTTTGAAGAGCAGCTTTCCAACAGCAATCCTAAAGATGTTCTTGCTAGATTCGTAGAGCAGGCTAACTCAAATGCACTTCCTTACAACATTGATATAATCAATGAGGAAGAGGCAGAAGTTGAATTAGCTCCGCTTCCCAGTGAGTTCGTTAACGTTAACAACTCAGATGTAGCTGCTGGTTACCCCACATACAAGATCGCACTTCCTATCACTACAGAAGACAGCGACGAGGGCGACTTAACAGTTTCTGTTGACGGCAACGGTACAGCTATCACTGACGTAAACGACAGAAAGATTGCTACTGTAACTGATTCTGACGGTTCTACTACAGCTTCTGTAGTTGCATCACAGGTTAAGACTTACTCTGCAGACACTATCACACTTCCTAACATCACAATCAAGGAAGATTTAGCAGGTACATTTGACAACCAGGAAATCGAAGTAAGAGTAAACGGCAACTATGAGCTTAGCAGCGTTGGCAAGGTTGTAGCAAGAACAGGCGTTAACGCTAAGAAGTCTACAACTTTCGAAGTTACTCAGAAGAATGACAGAACTATCGTTATCCACCTTAAGGATGGTAAGAATGTATTCGATACAACTACTCTTTCAACTATCGTTGTTGAGAACCTTACTGTAACTGCTAAGGATGATGACACTTACGGCGACGTAAACGTTACTATATCAGGCGACAAGGGTATCTCTACTCAGACTATCAAGGCTGCAGAGAGAGCTGACTATGGATTTAAGTTAGAGGCACTTGAAGAGCCCACACTTATCTACTCAGGTAGAACTCCTTTCGCTGCTGATTCTGATACAGATGATTTCGTAACTGCTGAATTCGAGTTCGGTGAGACTTCTCCTGAAACTTGGTTAAGCGGCAGAAAGCTTGAATTCTCAGTTCCCGAGGATGTTAAGATCGTTGGTTATGAGATCACTAAGAAGAGGAACTTCAGCAACACAAGCGTATTTGATAACGCTAGCATCGTTGATGACGGTACAACTTTAAGATTTGATTCAAGCTCTGAACTCTTTGGCTCAAGCACAAGAAAGGAAGCAGCTTATATCGACCTTAAGTTATACTTAACAGCTTCTATCAACTTCACAGGCGACGTAGCAGTATCTGTTTCAGGTGCCGGTTTAGACGCTGACACATTAAGCGATTTAGTAGTTGCTAAGTTCGTTACTCCTGTAACTGTAGAAGCAGCTACAACTAAGTCAAACATGGGTTACAAGGCAGTTGAGACTGCTGACATCAAGATCGTTGAGAATTCTGCAGGTGCTCTTGCAGACGGCAACGAGGTAGAAATCAAGCTTGATGATACTTACGCAGCAGACTTAGCATTTGATGATTCTAACATCGACTACAAGATCGACGGCGAGATCGAGATCAAGAACTTCAAGGTTAAGAGCGACCGCAACAACGGCAACGTAATTTCCTTCATAGTTGATTCTGAGTCTTACTCAACTCCTTCAACTGTTACTATCACTGGTATAGCAGTTGGTACAACAAGATCAATACCTTATGGTAACTACAGTGTTATCGTTGGCGGCGACGCTATCGTTGACAACTATAAGGAAGATGTAGATACAAGATCAACAATCAGCGTATCTGACAGCAACATCGAGCCTAAGACTGATTCCGATGAGGAAGATTTCGATAAGTTCGAGGATGACGGTTTCGAGTTCAAGAACTACTTACAGATCGTTACTGATACAACTACTCTTGACGGTGTTGTAGAAGTTACAATCGGCGAGAAGTCAATCAAGATGAACGGCGAGAGCTATGACATGGATGTAGCAGCTTATATCCAGACAGCTTCTAACTCAACTATGGTTCCGTTAAGATTCGTTACATTAGCACTTGGTGTAGATCAGGGTTCACTTACAGACGCTGACAACACAAGCAAGATCGCTTGGGATGCTAACACTAAGACTGCAACAATCTTCTACGCAGCAGGTTCAGGACAGAAGATAATTCAGTTCCAGGCTGGCAGCGCAACAATGACTGTTGACGGTGTAGCAATCACAATGGACAACGGCGTTGTATCCGAGATCGTTGATGGCAGAATGTTCGTACCTTTCAGAGCTTTAGGTCAGGCACTTGGTGTACCTGTATCATGGAACGCTGATACAAGAACAGCTATCTACAACGAGCAGTTAGCAGCAGCTGATACTAAGAATGACGCTGAGGCTACAACAGCAGCAGCTGAGGAAACTACAGAGGCAGCTGAAGAGACTACAGCAGCTGAGTAATATTGATTCACAGTAATTAAATATTATTCCAAATAAATAGGGGGTTCTCTTTTGAGAACCCTCTTTTTTGGTTAATAAATAAGGAGTGTTATCATGCTTCACAATTTATTAGGTCATTTTATAACAATCACACGCCACAGGCACAAGGTCATCTATCATTGCTTCCGCGCGGGAATACCCCTCCGCGGGCTCCTGCACGACCTCTCCAAGTATTCGCCCACAGAGTTCATAGAGGGCGTACGCTTCTATCAGGGCAACAGAAGCCCAAATGAAAAGGCAAGGGATATTTACGGCTATTCTTTGGCATGGATGCATCACAAGGGCAGAAATAAGCACCATTTTGAATATTGGACGGACTATTCCAAAAAGACCCATCAAAACGAGCCCGTCAAGATGCCTCTTAAATATGTTATAGAGATGTTCTGCGATAGGGTGGCTGCAAGCAAGATATACGGCAAGGATAAGTACAACGACAGCTATGCTCTCAATTACTACAACAACAGGAAGGATATGCGCCGCATACATCCCGAAACGGCAGAGCTTCTGGAGAGGCTTCTTGTTATGCTGTCGGAGCATGGCGAGAGCTATACCTTTGCCTACATCAGAAAGCTTCTTAAGGATGAAAAACATAAAAAAGGAGAAAAATAATGCTTCCAAATGACAGCGCAATGCTATTAAGTTATATAAATACTCAGCTCAGAGATAACTACAAAAGCCTTGACGAGCTGTGCCTTTCGTTGGATGTTTCACGCGGGGACATATGCTCTAAGCTTGCTTCTATAGGCTATCATTACTCCGATGAGAGCAACCAATTTGTATAAAAAATATATTTTTATGCCTTATATTAAAAAAACATAAAAAATTCACAAAAAAATCAAATAAAGTTCTTGACATAGGCAAAAAGATGTGATATACTGAATAAGCTGTCGCAGAGGACTGCGGCTATACAGCACATTG
>CANRNM010000040.1 GCA_947631975.1 uncultured Clostridia bacterium | reverse complement strand
ATAGCTGCAACAGAATAGATAGGAGCCTTTGCCCATTCTGCAAAATCGCTTTCATCTGTAAATTTATCAATTTTTTCGCTGCCTTCAATATTTAAAAGCATGGCAAGATTATTAAACATTACCGCAGCTTCCTGACGCGTAATATTTTTTTCGGGAGCAAACATATTGTTTCCTACACCGCTTACCATACCCAACATATATGCTATATTAACAGAGTTATCGCTGCAGTCTGTAAAACCCGCATCATTGATATCCGCAGAATAAGTCTGACCTGTCTTTGCCGTATAAGTTTCCACCGCAAGTCTGCAGAATTCCTGTCTTGTTATATTCCTTATATACTGTGACTGAAGTTCGTTGGGTACAATGCCTGCCGCTATGGCATTTTCTATGCTTTCCTTTGCCCAATCACTCGGCTCTGATGTGCCGCTATTACCATAAATTATCAGACATGGAATGCTCAGTGATAAATATATACTTAAAATAATACAGCAAATTATTCTCTTTCTCATAAATGACCCTCCGTTAAAAAATTTTGACTTAACTCTTTCCATGCTTTTATTATAACAAAACAGTATTTGTTTTGCAACATAATTTAGTGCTGTTCAATAATAATATTTTTATCGGTAGTGCCTATAAAAAAGGCTGTTTTTTTTGTTTTATTTGTGAAAAACTGCCTTTGATTTAAAACACACGATATGCTATAATAATTTCATCGAGCAGCAGAAAATGCGTAAGTCCGGATAAACGGACATACGCATTTTTTTGTTTTATGGGAGGTAAATAAAAATGGAACAAAAAAATCAACTTTATCTTGGAGAGGAAAAAATAAGCACGCTCATGGGAAAATATGCCATACCCTGCATAATTTCTCTGCTTGTGGGCGCGCTGTACAACATTGTGGATCAAATATTTATAGCAAATGCCGACTATCTGGGCTCATACGGAAACGCCGCAAACACCGTCGTTTTTCCGCTTACGGTCATAGCCCTTGCAATAGCCGTTATGATAGGCGACGGCTGCTGCGCCTTCGTGAGCCTTAGCCTCGGAAGCGGCAGAAGCGATGACGCGGGCAGGAGCATGGGAAACTCCATAGTGATGGCAATAGCTTCAAGCCTTTTTCTTACGGTCGTTTACATTGTTTTCAGCGAAAAAATAATATCCCTTTTCGGAGGAACGGTAAACAGCGAGACATTCGCAAATTCAAAGGAATATTTCTTCTGGATATCCTTGGGAATACCCTTTTATATGTTCGGTCAGGCAATGAATCCCATCATAAGAGCGGACGGAAGCCCCGCCTTCGCCATGATTTCAACACTTTGCGGAGCGGTGATAAACATTATACTTGACCCTATTTTTATATTTATATTCAAATGGGGAATGATGGGCGCGGCGGTCGCCACGGTGATAGGTCAGATAGCAGCTGCAATACTTGCGCTTTGGTATTTATGCCATACCAAGACGGTAAAACTTTCAAGAAAATGCTTTGTTTTAAAGCCGTCTGTGGCGGGAATGACGCTCAAGCTCGGCATATGCAGTTTCTTGTCGCAGATATCGCTTGTTGCGGCAATGGCTGCAATAAACAACATGATAAGGAAATACGGCGCGCTTGACAGCATTTTTTCTATAGAGCAGTACGCGCAGATACCTATGGCTGTTGTGGGAATAGTTATGAAGTTCTTTCAGATAGTTATTTCAATAGTTGTGGGCATGGCGGCAGGCTGTATACCCATAATAGGCTTCAACATGGGAGCGGGCTTGAAGGAGCGCGTCAAAAAGCTTTTCACGCTTCTGCTCATATCGGAGGCATGCGTGGGAGCCTTGGCGTTCATAGCTGTGGAGCTTTTCCCTCACAGACTTATAGCCATATTCGGCGCCGCAAACGAAAGCATATGCTACACGGAATTTGCCGTTAAAGCCTTCCGCATATATCTTTGCATGATAGTTTTTGCCTGCGTGAACAAGGCGGCGTTTATTTTCCTCCAGGCTATGGGAAAGGCGGCGGCATCCACAATGCTCTCAATGGCAAGAGAGATAGTTTTCGGAGTGGGATTTGCCCTGCTCCTGCCCATATTTTTCGGGCTTGACGGAGTGCTTTATTCCATGCCCGTATCGGATATATTGACAGCTTTTATATCGCTTGTTGTCATTACACGCACATATAAACAGCTCACGGATAAAAAGCCGGTGCTTGCGCTGTCGGATAATGCGATGTGAATACATAAATCAAATTTTTTTTGAAATTTTTGCGGGCGAGCAATGCTCGCCCCTACGAGTGATTAGATAACATAACAGTTTGTAGGGGCGACCTGTGTGTCGCCCGCGGGAGACCTAAGGTCTCCCCTACAGGCAAGGGTATCGGCTTTTAGCTTAACTAAAATACCGATCGCAAAATACAGCTTACCGACAAAAAGCAGAGGAACCTCCTCTGCTTTTAATCTTTTTTGCCTCTGAAAAAATTATATACCGCCTCTGCGGAGCGGGCGTCCATGCCGTCCACGGCTTTAAGCTCCTCCACATCCGCGGAGCGTATAGCAGATATATCACCGAAGTGTGCCATGAGCGCCTTTCTTCTGACATCGCCTATGCCCTTTATATCCTCCAGTATGCTGTGTATCTGCTTCTGCGAGCGAAGCTGTCTGTGGTAATCTATGGCGAAGCGGTGGACCTCGTCCTGTATCCTTGTGAGGAGCTTAAAGCCCTCGCTGTGGGGGTCAAGCTCTCTTTCCCTGCCCTTATACAAAAGCGCCCTTGTCCTGTGGCGGTCGTCCTTTACCATACCGCAGACGGGCACATTGATGCCCATATCGTCAAGCACTGCCTTTACGGCTGATATCTGTCCCTTTCCGCCGTCAAGGAATATCATTGAGGGCAGGCGGTCAAAGCCCGCTTTTTTGACCTCGGGATCGGTGGTTTCGTTTAGATAGCGCGTGAAGCGCCTCGATATGACCTCCGCCATGCTTGCGTAGTCGTCTGCGCCCATGACGCTTTTTATTCTGAATTTTCTGTAATCGCTGCGCTTGGGCATACCGTTTTCAAACACCACCATGGAGGCTACGGACTGAAAGCCCTGCGTGTTTGAAATGTCGTAGCTCTCTATCCTTTCAAGCTCAATGTCCGTTTCAAGCGCCCTCTGTATCTCCTCCAGCGCTCCCGTCGTTCGCCTCTGCTCCCGCAGAATATTGGCTCCGAATTTATCAAGCACTATCCGGGCGTTGTTCCTTGCCATATCCACAAGCCTTTTTCTCTCGCCCTTTTGAGGCACAAGTATATTCACCCTCTGTCCCTTGCTCTCGCTCAGCCAGCCCGACACAAGCTCGAAGTCCTCTATGTCGCATTGAAGTATTATTTCCTTGGGTATATAGGGAGTACCGCTGTAGAAAAGCTGTATAAACTCCGAAAGCATGAGGCTGTCGGGAGTGTCGCCGCAGTTTTCGGGCATAAAATGCTCTCTGCCCGTTATCTTTCCTCCCCTTATGAAGAATATCTGCACAACGCAGTCGCCCTTTTCATTGCGCGCAAAGCCTATGACATCCCTTTCGTTTGTGTGCATGCTCTCTATTATCTGCTTTTCATTGAGCGCCCTGACATTGTTTATAGTGTCCCTGTACTCCGCCGCCTTTTCAAACTCCAGATTATCGGAAGCCTGCTGCATCTTTAATTGCAGCTCTGCGGTAAGCTCGTCAGTCTTTCCGCTCAAAAAATCCAGAACGCCGTCTATCATCTTGTTATATTCCTTCTCGTCTATAAGGGCGTTGCATGGCGCCTTGCACCTGCCTATGTGATAATTGAGGCAGGGTCTTTCCTTGTTTATATCCCGCGGAAATACCTTTGTACAGCGCCTTATCTCCCATATCCTGTGTATGAGCTCTATATTTTCCTTTACCGTCAGTCCGCTTGTGAAGGGTCCGAAATACTTTGCCTTATCCTTTAAGTGCTGTCTTGTCATTATGACGCGCGGGAACTGCTCGTTCAGCGTTACCTTTATATAGGGATAGGTCTTGTCGTCCTTAAGGAGTATGTTATACTTGGGCGAATGTTGTTTTATGAGAGTGTTTTCAAGTATAAGCGCTTCCAGCTCGCTGTTGGTTACTATATATTCAAAGCGGTAAATATGGCTTACCATGGTCCTTACCTTCACGGAGTGAGAGGCGGAATTTTGAAAATACTGCCTTACTCTGTTTTTGAGCACCTTAGCCTTGCCCACATATATTATTTCGTCCGTTTCATCGCGCATTATGTAAACTCCGGGCGAGGACGGAAGCTTTTTAAGCTCTGCCTTTATATCAAACAACATAAACACCTCCTTTGACCTATACCTTATATTAACACAAATCCCTCATAATTTACACACTTTTTCATAAAATATTTTAAGCTCATTTTTTGCGCGGTGATAATTTATGTACAGACAGACCATAATAAAGGGCGCGGTGATACTGACCGCGGCAAACATAATAACAAGGCTGATAGGCTTCTTTTACAGAATATACATGGCAAAGACGATAGGCGCGGAGGGCATGGGACTTTTTCAGCTTATAACGCCTCTTTATATGCTGGTGTGGTCTGTGTCCTCATCGGGGCTTTCCACCACTATGTCAAAGCTTACCGCGCAGGAAAAGGCAAAGGGCAGCATAGGAAATGCAAAGAGGCTTCTGCACTGCTCCGTTGCCGCAGCCGTGGGCATAGCTCTTTGCTTCAGTCTTGCGATGTATTTTTTCTCCGAGGAAATAGCCGAATACATAATAAAAAATCCCAAGACTGCCCTTTCACTGCGTATAATAAGCCTGTGCTTTCCCTTCATGGCGGCGGGCTCCGTCATGCGAGGTTACTATCTGGGCTTACAGAACACGTCTATATCCGCCATAAGCCAGATATTGGAGCAGTGCGTGAGAATGGCGGTAATATACATGCTCGCCTCAACGCTCATACCGCGGGGCTTGGAATACGCCTGCGGAGCTGCCGTGTGGGGCATGGCTGCGGGAGAGATAATATCCTTTATTTATGTGCTGATATACCACATAACACGGCACAGGCACTACAAACACACGCTCTCTATAGGCAGGGCTGCAATAATGATAGGCGCAATGGCTGTGCCTCTCACTCTTAACCGCATGACGGGCTCTCTTTTTTCAACAGCCGAAAATCTGCTCATTCCCAGACAGCTCATACGCTTCGGTATGTCGGAATCGGAGGCAATAAGCCTGCTGGGAAGGCTCACGGGAATGGCTATGCCTCTTATAACCTTTCCTTCATCCCTCCTGACTGCGCTTGCTACGGCGACAATGCCCGCAATATCCGAAAGCTACGCGCTCAAAAACAGACTGCGAATAAAGAGCACAATACATCAGTCCCTAACGATAACCGCCATAATAAGCGTGTTTACAACGGCAATATTCATAGTCTATCCCGAGGAGCTGGGAATACTCATATACTCTCAAAGACAGATAGGCGGTATGTTAAGAATGCTCGCAGTAATGTGTCCTTTCATGTACACCCAGGTAACGCTCTCGGCAGTGCTTAACGGGCTGGGCGAACAGCTCTTTATATTCAGAACGGGCGTTTTTTCATCGCTTATAAACATAGCGGGCATTGTCCTTCTTATACCGCTCTACGGCATAAACGCCTTTTTGTATGTGTGGATACTTAGCAGCATAATGATAACATTTATGACGCTTTACCGTGTGAGCCGTATACTTGACATAAGGCTTCCCCTGGCCTCGCAGTACATAAAGCCCGCAATAGCCTCCGCGGCAGCCTGCATGGTGTCAAAAATGTGTTCAAAGCACATTTGGCAAAATACCGAGTTCAAATACAACATGATATGCACGGTGGCAGCGGCATTTTTGATATATATTTTCATGATATTCCAAACGGGCTGCATAAAAAAAGAGGACCTGAGATTATAGGGCTTTGAAGCCCTATATCAGTCCTCGTCAAAGTGAAGTATGCCTATGTAGGGAAGGTTTCTGTAGCGCTGGGCATAGTCAAGACCGTAGCCCACTATAAATTCGTCGGGTATCTCAAAGCCTATCCAGTCCACCTCCACATCGAACTCGCGTCTGTCGGGCTTGTTGAAAAGCGTGCAGAGCTTTATTGACTTGGGATTTTTGCTCTTTAAATATTCTATGAGATAGTAAAGCGTCCTTCCGCTGTCAATTATGTCCTCGACTATGAGTATATTTTCGCCCTCTATGGGGTCGTCAAGGTCCTTCAATATCTTTATGTTTCCGCTTGACGACGTGTCGTTGCCGTAGCTTGAAACATCCATGAAGTCGAACTTGACGGGGAGCTCCAGATATTTGACCAAGTCCACCATAAACATTACGGCGCCCTTTAAGACGCATATAGTCTTGACCTCCTCGCCGTTGTAGCTCTTTGTTATCTCTGCGGCTATGCTCGTTACTCTTTCTTTAAGCTCCTTTTCGGAAATAAGCGTTGTAACTCTTTCAGTCATTTTCGTTGTCCTCCCATACGTATAAATAAAGTATTCTGCTGTTTTCGCCCGCTCTGTAATATGCCGACGTCTTCACACCGCTTATCCACACCACATCGCTGCCATAGGCTATGAGCGGTATGGCATTTCTTTTGCTCAAGGGTATTTTGTCGTCTATAAAGAGCTTTTTAAGGCTCTTTGTGCCAAAGGGCAGCCTTATTTTATCCCCCTCGCGCCTGCATCTTAATACGGGCTCTCCTTCCATTTTATCACAATCCAGTCTTACGGTGTACATTTTTTTGCATTTTTCCGCATTTTTTTGCTCCGAAAGCATTACGCTTATGTTTTTAAAGCTGTATTTTTTATCCCTTTCAAGCAATATATCGGGCTCGGCTTCTTCCTCCGCCGTCTTGCAGAAAAGAATGGTATTGTGCTCTCTCACGGCTCTTAGCCCATGGGGAAGCTCCGCAGATTTCCCGCTTGCGCCCTCCGCAAGAGAGAGTACATTTTCAACATGGCTGAAAGAAATATCGTGCAGATCGGGCGAAAAATCCCTGAAGCCAATGCGCACTATACGCTTTTGGAGCACTCTGTCAAAGCTGAGAAGCTTATCCGCAAGTATTCTGTGGGGCTCCGTTTCGCACTCTTTATAAGCCTTCTGCGCCTGTCTTTCAATATAGTCGTCCTCCTCCGACATGAGCTGAGATGTCCTGAGAAGCGTATTGACTATATTTTCGTTAAATTCCCTCTGCACAAGCGGTATGACGGAAAGGCGTATCTTATTTCTGGTGTACTGCTCAATGCTGTTGGTGCAGTCCGTACACCAGCTCAAGCCGTTTTCTTTGCAATAGGCTTCTATTTCATCTCTCGAAACATAGAGAAGCGGTCTTATGATATTGTCCCTCACGGGGGCTATGCCTCTTAAGCCCTTTATGCCCGTGCCTCTGAAAAAGCGCATGAACATTGTTTCGCAGTTATCGTTGGTGTTGTGGGCAACGGCTATTTTGCCGTCCTTGCCCGCGGCAATGCCAAACGCCTCATAGCGGAGCCTTCTGCCCGCCTCCTCGACGGTTATTCCCTCGTCCTTGGCTATGCTCTCCACGGGATAGCTGAAAACCCTTATTTTGTTGCCGTATTTTTTGGCAAGCTCTCTTACAAAGTTTTCATCGCGCTTGGCTTCATCGCCCCTTATGTTGTGATTGACATGCACAAGCGTAATGTCCAGCTCGTATTCGTCCTTAAGACGGTTCAAAACATCGGCAAGGCACACGGAGTCCGCTCCGCCCGAAACGCCGACGACCACGCTGCCGCCCTTTGTGAGCATATTATATTTTTCAATGGTCTCTCTTACCTTTGCGAGCATAGACTTGCCTCCCGACAATTTTTGTGTATGTATAATTTTAACATATTTAAAGCGGAAAATAAAGTATTATTATCAAAACAATTGAACAAAATAGCTTTAAGGAGGTGTTTGGCTTGGACAAAAAGCAGAAGGATTTTTTGATAGGGCTTATGTATAACGACGGAGACTTGGCGCATCTTTCGGAGGGCGTAACGGATTCCATAGGCGAAAGCTTCATAGACTTCAACGGAGAACACGAAAATGAAAACAAGGAATAAGCTTTTGCTTACGGCGGGGCTTTCGCTGGGGCTTGCGGAATTTGCAAATGAGATGGGCGCCGTGTTTGAGACCATACTCGGCGCGGGCGACAAGCTGAAGCTGGCAGGGCTGACAGACCTTTCAAGAGAGCAGAAAATAATGGAGGAGGACAACAAAAATGAAAAAGAAAAAAGAAAACGATGGGAGCAAAACGGCAGAAATACTGCCTGTTATGTTAAGGGTTATGATGACGCCCCTATATATTGTAAGATATATATTCAGCAGGAGATTTCTGACAAATGGGCTGTGGTTGTTCACGGGTATGGCTGCGATGGCTCTGCTCTTGCCCATGCGTCAAAAAAATTCTATGACAGGGGCTTGAATGTAGTTGCGCCCGACCTGCGCTGCCACGGCAGGAGCGGAGGAAAATATATTGGCATGGGGTTTACTGACTGCCGGGACATAATAAACATCATTCGGCTTATAATAAGGGGAAACAAAAACGCAAAAATATATCTCTACGGTGTGAGCATGGGCGCTGCGTCCGTGCTCATGGCAGCGTCAGAAAGACTGCCCGAAAATGTGAGGGCTGTTATAAGCGATTGCAGCTTTGAAAGCGCCGACGGCATAATAGGCTATGAGCTTATGCACAATCTCGGCTTGCCGCCCTTTCCCCTTGTGAATATACTGAATATGCTCTGTATTAAAAGAGCGGGCTACGACCTAAGACTTGCCTCGCCCATAGACAGGGTGGCGCGCATAAAAATACCAACGCTTTTCATACACGGCGAAAACGACAGACTTGTGCCGACTAAGACGGCGTACAAGCTCTACAAAAAAGCAAGGTGCAAAAAAGCGCTCATGATAATAAGGGGAGCAGGGCACGGCGTGTCCGCTCTTGTGGACGGCGAAAGATACTGGAGGGGCGTATTCGGCTTTATTGAAAGGGCAGGCTGAATGGCATTTGTTTACAAATTTGAAAAATCTTTACAAGGTTTATATTGTTAATAAAAAGTCCATAAATTCAAGGTTTGTGGACTTTTTAATATATTTTTCTTAATATTAATTTACAGTTTATTCATTTACTTAAAGGTCAAACTGTGTTATATTAAGAGTGGCTGTTTTTTTTAGGCAGCCGCGTATAGCTCTTCTTAAAGCTCTCCCCCACCTACCCTTTCTGGCTTTTTGAAGAGCTTTTTTTGAACGGTTTATCAAAAAAAATATTGACAAACTTCTTTTTTTGTGGTAATATATCATTTGTTGATTGGTTTTATACCTTTCACAGCACTATGCCCAGATAGCTCAGTTGGTAGAGCAGAGGACTGAAAATCCTCGTGTCGGCGGTTCAATTCCGTCTCTGGGCATTTTTTTGTTGCATTTTTCGCAATTTATATTTTGCACAAATATCACTGTATTAAAAAAGCAACGCCCACAAATATAAAAAAATGGATGAAAAATCATCCATTTTTTTATTTTAAAGTATTTCCTTAAGCTTTTCATCCAGTATTTTATTTACTGTCTGCGGGTTTGCCTTGCCCTTGAGCGCCTTCATTGTCTGACCTACGAGGAAGCCTCTTGCCTTTGCCTTGCCGGAGCGTATATCCTCTATAGACTTGGGATTGGACGCTATGACGTCGGCAACTATCCTTTCTACCTCGTCGGAATTGTCCACCATAGCCAGATCGTGTTCTTCTATATATTTTTCGGGCTCGGCATTATCCCTGAACACAGCCTCGAATACTTCCTTGGCTGCCGTTCTGTTTATCTTGCCGTCGGAAACAAGCTCTATTATCTCCGCTATCTTCTTGGGGTCTATTTCAAGCTCCTCGGCAAGTGTGGAGGTCTCGCTCATAAGGCGCATAAGCTCGCCCATAACGTAATTGCAGACCTCTTTGGGCTTGTTGCATATAGCCGTAGCTTCTTCAAAAATATAGGCTATCTGTCTTTCGGCTGTTATGACGGATGCGTCGTATTCGGAAAGACCGAACTCACTTATATATCTTGCCCTCTTTGCCTCGGGCAGCTCGGGCATATTTTTGAGAGTATCGTTTATCCAGTCCTCGCTTATCTCTATGGGAAGAAGGTCGGGCTCGGGGAAGTATCTGTAGTCCTGAGCGTTTTCCTTACTTCTCATGGCGAAGCTGGCGTCCTTGTTGTCGTCCCAGCGCCTTGTTTCCTGCGTAACAACTCCACCCGCCTCCAGAAGCTCTATTTGTCTTTGCGACTCGTAGTTGATTGCTCTGTATATAGCCTTAAAGGAGTTCATATTTTTCATCTCGGTACGGGTGCCGAATTTGTTTGAACCCACGGGCATAACGGAGATGTTGACATCGGCTCTCATAGAGCCCTCCTGCATCTTACAGTCGGACACTCCCAGATACATCATAGTTTCCCTAAGCTTTGTGAGGTATGCTATTACCTCGTCAGCGCTCCTGAAATCGGGCTCGGAAACTATCTCCAGAAGAGGCACTCCGCATCTGTTGTAGTCTACAAGCGTACAGTCGTCCCAAGGGTCGTGCACGAGCTTGCCCGCGTCCTCCTCCATGTGTATCTCATGTATGCCTATAAATTTTTTATCGCCGTTTACATCTATCTCTACCTTGCCGTTCCTGCATATGGGCAGATAAAGCTGGCTGACCTGATAAGCCTTTGGAAGGTCGGGATAGAAATAGTTTTTCCTATCGAATTTATTGTATCTCGTTATCTCGCAGTTGGTGGCAAGACCCGCCCTTATGGCAAAGTCTACGACCTTCTTGTTGAGCACGGGCAGAACGCCGGGCATACCCGAACACACGGGGCATACATGGGTATTTGGCTCGCCGCCGAACTCGGTCGTGCAGCTGCAGAATATCTTTGACTTGGTTGAAAGCTCCACATGGACCTCCAAGCCCACTACCATTTGATAATTCATTGAGCATTGCCTCCTTTCAGCGCTATTTCGGGCTTTTTAAGGTGGAAATCGGTCTCCCTCTGGAAGGCGTATGCCGCCTTGACAAGCTTGTTTTCCTCAAAGGCGTTGCCTATGAGCTGCAAGCCTACGGGCATACCGTTCTTACCGAAGCCGCAGGGAACGGAAACGGCAGGAATACCCGCAAGATTTACGGATACCGTGTATATATCGCCCAGGTACATCTTAAGCGGGTCGGACGAATTTTCGCCTATCTTATAAGCGACGGTCGGAGCAACGGGAGAAAGAATCATATCATACGATGAAAACGCCTCGTCGAAGCTCTTTTTTATAAGTCCTCTCACCTTAAGGCTCTTGTTGTAATAAGCGTCGTAATAGCCCGAGCTAAGAACGAAGGAGCCGAGCATTATTCTTCTCTTTACCTCCATGCCGAAGCCCTCGCTTCTGGATGTGAGGTATACCTCCATAAGGTCCTCGCAATCCCTGTTTCTGTAGCCGTACTTTATGCCGTCATATCTTGAAAGATTGGAGCTTGCCTCCGCGCAGGCAAGTACATAGTAAGTGGGTATTGCGTAGTCTACTATTGACATTTCAAATTCTTCTATCTCGGCGCCAAGCTTTTTGAGCGTTTCGGCAGACTCGAGCACGGGCTTTTTGACATCCTCGTCAAGTCCCTTGCCGAAGTAATTTGTGGGTATGCCTATCTTCATGCCCTTTATGTTGCCGTCGAAGCAGTCCGAAAAGTCATAGGGCGCTCTCTTTACGGATGTGGAATCCTTGGGATCGTGTCCGCTTATGAGCGAAAGCACCTCCGCGCAGTCCTTTATATCCCTGCCTATGGGTCCGATCTGGTCGAGAGAGGATGCGAAGGCAACAAGACCGTAACGCGAAACTCCGCCGTAGGTAGGCTTTATACCGCTGACACCGCAGAAGGAGCATGGCTGTCTTATGGAACCGCCCGTATCGGAGCCCAAAGCGTATATAGCTTCCTCTGCGGAAACGGATGCAGCGCTGCCGCCCGACGAACCGCCCGTAACTCTGTCCGTGTCCCAGGGGTTATGAGCCGCTCCGAAATAAGATGTCTCCGTGGAACCGCCCATTGCGAACTCGTCCATATTGAGCTTGCCGAGCACGATTGCGCCTCCCGATTCGAGCTTATCGGTAACGGTGGCATTATAAGGCGGTTTGAAGTTATAGAGCATCTTTGAGCCGCAGCTTGTGAGCCTGTCCTTTGTGCAAATATTGTCCTTTATAGCCATGGGCACGCCCGCAAGAGGCGAAGCGATATTGCCCTTGTCTATATCCGACTGCACCTTCTCCGCCTGCGCCATTGCCTCGTCCTCAAAAACGGATATGAAAGCGTTGACAGACTTATCCCTTGACTTTATATTCTCCAGCATGGCTTTTGTAACCTCCGGAGAGGACACTTCTTTATTTTTTATCATCTGACCTATTTCAAGGGCAGTTTTATTTGTAATATCCATCAATATAACCTCCCTTTATTCTACGGTCGTAGGCACCTTGAAGCAGCCGTCCTTCTGCTGGGGCGCATTCTTTAATATAAGCTCTCTGTCGGTGGACTCTTTGCGCTCGTCGTCCCTGAAGTTGTTGGTATAGGGGAAGGGATGGCTCATAGCGTCCACATTGTCGGTGTCAAGCTCATTGAGCATTTCTATATACATAAGTATCTTCGTAAGCTCCTCCTTAGCCCTGTCCTCCTCCTCGGGAGTGAGCCTGAGCCTTGAAAGCTCCTCAAGATATTTTATAAGAGCGTCGTCAATACCTGTTTCGGCTACATTTACGACCTTGTTTTCAACGGCTGCGGTTTCCGAAGCCTCGCTGTAGCCTATGAGATCCAATATCATGTTAAGCCTTGTCTTTACATTTTCGAGCATATCGCCCTCTATTAAAATGCCCGTGTTTTCGGCAAGACAGGCTATCATTTTTTCCTGAACTGACATTAATTCTCCCTCCTTATGGGTTCAATCTGGTAGTATCTCTCGGGAACATTGAAGTGGAGCGGATATTCTTTTCGTCAAGAAGCTTCATAACAAGTCTTTCAAGACCCATACCCAATCCTCCGTGAGGGGGTACTCCGTACTTGTGGAGCATGAGATAGCTCTCGAAGTCCTCGGGGTAAAGTCCCTTGAATATCATCTTTTTGACCTGCTCGTCATAGTCGTGTATTCTCTGACCGCCCGTCGTTATCTCCATGCCTCTGAAAAGAAGGTCGAAGCTGAGCGTATACTTCGGGTCTTCGGGGTCGTCCATGGCATAGAAAGGTCTTTTCTTGACGGGATAATGAGTTACGAACACAAAGTCGCTGTTGTAATCCTCCTTGAAAAGCTCGCCTATGAGCCTTTCCTCCTCGGGCTCCAGATCGTAGGGATCCTTTATCTTTCTGCTGTACTTCTTGGCTACCATTTCCTTTGCGTCCCTGAACTTCACGCAGGGTATGGTGTCGAAAACGGGAAGCTCGCAGTTGAGCTTTTTAAGCACAAGAGCGTAGTTTTCTCTGAGGTAGTCAAAGCAGTATTTTATCATGCCCGTTTCCATATTTATTACATCATAGAAGCTGTTTATAAAGCCCATCTCGAAGTCCACGGAAACATATTCGTTAAGATGCCTTGCCGTGTCGTGCTTTTCGGCTCTGAACACGGGAGCTATCTCAAACACTCTCTCATAAACGGGAATGAGCGTCTGCTTATAGGTCTGGGGCGACTGCGCAAGAAAAGCCTTCTTGCCGAAGTAATCCAGCTTGAAAATATTGGCTCCGCCCTCTGCGCCTGCGGCTATTATCTTGGGGGAGAATATCTCCGTGAAGCCGTTGTCCTCAAGATAGCGTCTGAAGCCACGCACTATGCCCTCCTGGAGCTTGAACACATTTCGCCTCTGCTCATTTCTCAATGTTACGGGGCGTATCTCTATTTCGTTTTCAAGGGCTATGTTGAGCTTTCTTTTGCTCACGCTCAAGGGAAGCTCCTCCTTGGGCTCCGAAAGAAGCTCTATATTTTCAACGACTATCTCAAAGCCGTTTACGGCTCTTTCCTCGGCTCTCAGCTCGCCCGTTACCCTTATGGAGTTTTCCTCGCGGAGTATGCGCCTTTCCTCCTCGGTGTCCTGCATAGTGTATACGCACTGCACAAGACCGCCTATTTTTCTGATAATAACAAAGGCAAAGTCGCCCATATCCCTGACATTGTGTATTATGCCGTGAGTGGTAACTGTCCTTTTTTCATTCGTATCAATAGCCCTAAGCTCGTCTATTGACAGGTCCGTTATAGTTCTTTCGCCTGTTGCATTGACCATCTGCATATCACCTTTCTTTATATTTTTTTCAAATAAAAAGCGTCCCGAAGCGTAAAGCTCCAGGACGCATTAAACGCGGTACCACCTGAATTGGCAGTTAAAAACTGCCCGTCTCTTAAGATGCTTAACGCGCATCTGACGCATTCCGCTAATAAGCAAGCCTTTCACGGAATAAGCTGTGAAGTGTTCTTTCGTAGGGGAGTGTCCGTTCGGCGCTCTCAATCCATGGCGTCAAATCCCTGTCGGTCTTGCCCGAACTACTTTTCTTCGTCGTCGCTTTTCAGAATTATGTTGTATATTTTAACACATTTTATTTGTCATTGCAAGTGTTTTACAATAAATTTACACATTTACCGCCTTTAGTCGTTTCTCCTGCCCACGCCTATTATGGCAAGAAGCCTTAAAAGCTGCACTATAGAAGCGGCTGCCGCAGCAACATATGTCATTGCCGCTGCGCTTAACACCTTTCTTGCGCCCTTTACCTCGCTCTGCTCAAGATAGTTGTAATCGCCGAGCATCTTAAGCGCTCTTGCGGAGGCGTTGAACTCCACGGGGAGAGTTATGATCTGGAACAAAACAACAAAGCCGAAAAGAAGCGCACCCACAAGCGCAAGAGTATAGCTCTGTATAAATGCAGCCAAGAGCAAGCCTATTATGAAAAGAGGCATGGCAATTTTACTGCTGAAGCTCACAACGGGGAATATTGCCGAACGCAGAGTAAGAGGCACATAGCCCTTTGCGTGCTGAACGGCGTGTCCCGTCTCGTGAGCGGCAACTCCGAGCGCCGATATGCTTCTGGAGCCGTAAACGGGCTGTGAAAGCCTTATCACCTTTTTGACGGGGTCATAGTGGTCTGTAAGGCTTCCGCCTATCTGCTCCACCCTCACATCATATATACCGTTTTGCTGTAAAAGCATCTTTGCCACATCTGCTCCCGTATAGCCTCTTGAATTGGCAACTTTCGCATATTTGTTGAATGTAGATGTAACGTTTCCCTGGGCTATCATTGTGAGCACTGCCATTAAAATAACGAGCAGATACCAGCCGTTGAAGCCGTAACCGTAACCATACATAATATCACTCCTTTTTTTATTTCTTTCTTTAATTATATATACGCTTTTTTATTAAAACTGTCTGATTTATTTCAGAATTTTTCCTATTTCGACGGAATGTCCGCGCATATAATCCGCAGCAGACATTCTTTTTCCGCCCTTAGCCTGGACCTCGGTTATGAGGAGAGCGCCGTCGCCCGTTCCTACTATAAAGCCCTTCTTTTTGTCTGCGGCAAGTATTTCGCCTTTTTCGCCAAGCTCATAGCCCTCCGCTTTTTCCGCCCTGTATATCTTGAGCACCTCGTCGTCATAATGCGTGAAGGCGCAGGGCGTGGGGCTGAAGCCCCTTATCTTGTTGCGTATTTCCTCGGAGCTTCCGCTCCAGTCTATAAGCCCCATATCCTTTGTTATCATGGGGGCGTGAGTGCTTAGGCTGTCGTCCTGCTTTTCAGCCCTTGCCTCGCCTTTTTCTATCATTTCAAGCGCCCTCATAAGAGCCTCTGCGCCTATGGGCGCCATTCTGTCGTGCAGGCTTTCATATGTGTCGTCGGGGAGGATATCCATCTCCTCCTTGAGTATCATATCGCCCGTATCGCAGTTTTTATCCATATACATGATAGTTACGCCCGTCTTTTCATCGCCGTTTATGACAGACCACTGTATGGGCGCCGCGCCTCTGTACTTGGGCAAAAGAGAGCCGTGCACATTCACACAGCCCAAAGGGGGTATATCAAGTATTTCCTGCGAAAGTATCTGACCGTAGGCTACCACAACATAAATATCCGCCTCTACAGTCTTTAAAAATGCCGTAAATTCCTCGCTCTTTATCCTCTCGGGCTGATAAACGGGTATATTTCTGCTCTCCGCAAACACCTTCACGGGCGTGGGCTGCAGCTTTTTGCCCCTGCCCTTGGGTCTGTCGGGCTGGCTTATTACAGCCGTTACTTCATATTTATCCGAAACGGCTTTGAGCACAGGCACGGCAAAGTCGGGAGTTCCCATAAACAGTACCTTCATACTAATTTTCAGCCTCCTCCGCTTCGTCGTCCTCGCTCTCGCCGTTATCGGCTTCAACATCCATAAGCTCGCCCTCTATCTTGTCTACATAGAGTATGCCGTCCAGATGATCCAGCTCGTGGCATATAGCC
>CANRNM010000039.1 GCA_947631975.1 uncultured Clostridia bacterium | reverse complement strand
GTTCCGTTAAAGTGGACATACGATGCAAAGTTAGATTACAGCAATGTAAGCATACAGTTTATAGACGCTGATTTAGGCGGAATTTATTCAACTGCTAAGAAGGGCGACGCTTCAGTCAAGCTTCTTAAGGGTCATAGATATACTCTTAAGTCAACAGACGCAAGTGCAGCTCCCGATGTTGCAGGTTCGAATACGATCACAATCATAGGCAATGAGGTAACTATCAACCTTACAGAGGTTCCCGATACTACACTTACAGGCCGTGTGATTGACGATATAGACCACGTAATGGCTGACGCAGCTACAAAGATAACAGGTATTAAGTTTGTGAGCATGAACGACTCAACAAGAGAGTATCCGGGCGTTATAAATGCCGACGGTACTTACACTGTTGCAGCTATCAAGCCCGGCGAGTACAACACAGTTATCACAGCCGAGGGTTACACAACTCACGACAGAGTATCTGTTACAGCAGACGCAGAAAGCAATGTAAACGACGTATATGTTGAGTCTACGGTTCCCGTAGTTTATCCTACGGAATTCAAGGCTGAAATAACAGTACCCGGCGATTATGCAACTCTTACAGAGGCTGTTGCAGCCATAAAGGCTATGGCAAGACCCGAGGGCGAGGCAGGCAGAGTTACTATCAAGCTTGCAGAAGATTTACAGGAGCAGATAGTATTTGATGCCGACTACGTAACATTAGACGGTCAGGGCCATGAGATCAACTGGTACTACGGTACAACAGGCAAGTACTATTCAATGGATAAGGACACAGGTCTTTACAGCAAGAGCTTACTCCTTGATAAGTACGAAAAGAATGCACATGCTTCTGACTATTGGGGACGTGTTGCCATCATCAGAGGCAAGCATTTCAAGACTGTAAACACAACTTACAGAAATACATTCAACTATGAGGTTACTCCTCTTGAGGTATTGGACGGAGCAGAAACCGTTGGCTTTGCAAACGGCAGAAAGCTCGGCGACAATGTAAGCGTATACGCAGCTAAGGAGCGTTCAAACGCATTCTGGATCGAGGCTGCCGATATCGAAGTTGATAACTGTAAGATATTATCTTCACAGGATACATTTGGTTTGAACGGTACTACAGACAACGGTTATTCCGTATATGTAAAGAACAGTACTATCGGTGGTAACACTGACTACATCTGCGGCGAGTTCAAGGCTGTATTTGACAACTGTAAGCTTGAATTCTTCTCATATGAGAATGACGCAACTCACAATGCTTCCGTTGGTTACATCGTAGCTCCTAAGACTAATCCTTATGTATTCAGAAACTGCGAAGTTACTACAAGAGGCGCTGAAGGTACAGATCCTGTTACAGGTCTTTGGGGCAGAACTTGGGGTCCGGGTTCACAGGCTTACTTCGTAAACTGCGAGACTAACGGACATATTCTCGAAGACGGCTGGGGACGTATGAACGCTACCGATGACAACATCAAGTTTGGCGAGTACGGCAATACTTCAAACGGTGAGCCTTTCGTAACTCACGGTCAGTATGCTCCCGATCCTGAAATAAAGGATGAGGCTCTTATAAACAACCTTACAACAGATGAGATCCTTAACTTCGTATTCGGCGGTTGGGTTCCCGATATTTATGACCTCGAAGGAGCTTCTTCCTACGGCGATGTTGACGAGGACGGCGATATCGACATTATCGACGTTGAAAAGACATTGCAGTATACATTGGCTCCCGCTAAGGTTCAGGGAACATTCAATAAGGTTAACGCAGAGGTAAGCGGCAATGCAACTATTGATTCCGAGGATGTTGCACTCATACTCCAGAAGGTACTTGATTCAACACTCGTATTCCCCGTTGAAGGTGGAAGCAGCGAACCCGTAGAACCTCCCGTAGACCTTCCCGAAACTACATTATGGGTAGTAGGCGACTCTACAGGCTGCCACTATGCAGAAACTGCAGATATGGATCTCTACTACAAGAGAGTGGGCTTTGGCGACAAGTTTGCTGATTATTTAAACGAAAAGGTAACTGTTGAGAACAAGGCTTTATCGGGAAGAAGCTCAAAGAGCTTTATTACAGACGATGAGTATTCTCAGGTAATGGACGGTATGAAGGCAGGCGACTATCTCCTTATTGCCTTTGGACACAATGACGAAAAGGACGAAGACGAGTTAAGATATACCTTCCCGAGCACAGCAGCTAATCCTACAACTAAGGATACAGAGGGTTCTTTCAAGAATTCACTTTATGTAAATTATGTAAAGCCTGCTCTTGATAAGGACGTTACTCCTATACTTGTTAGCCCCATAGTAAGATTACCGGATTCCGAAGGCGCTTGGTCAGACGGCAAGCTCCATAAGGATAACGGCGGCGACTACAGGCAGGATGTTATCGACTTGGCAACAGAAGTAGGTGTTGCTTGTGTAGACGCCACTACTCTTACAAAGGACTTATATGATAAAATAGGTTATGGCAATCCCGGATCCTATGACGCAGCTGCAGGTAAAATGATTGAGCCTACGGGCGCTAATGCATTACATGCAGCAGGCAGCAACGGCGCTCCCGATGGTACACACATCAACAATTACGGCGCTAAGTATGTTGCTTATGTTATCACAGAGGCTTTAAAGACTTCCGATTGTGAGTTAGGCAAGTATGTAAAGAGCGGCAATGTTGCTCCTACAACTGCTGACCTCATTAAGAATCCTGCTTGGACTGCTCCTTCAACAGACGATCCTATAGGCGAGGCTCTTGTGAGCAGAATTTGGAAGACCACAGCTCCATGGTATGGTTCAGCGTTTGGTTCAACAGGTGGTTCACCCGAGAAAATGGACGGAACTGTTCCGTATGATCCGCCTCAGCCTTCTGAAAATTATGAAATAACAGAAAATGCTGACGGTACTGTAAAGATAAGATGCGGCGATCCTGAATCCGGTAGTACAAAGGGTAAGATAGCAAAAACAAAGGAAGACGCTTTTGTAATGTACTATCAGCCTATAGACGCATCAGGCAACTATGAGATAAAGGGTACTGTTGTAGTAAATAACTACAAAGCAGACGATCAGGTTGCATTCGGCGCTATAATTTCCGATAATATGAAGGTTGACCAGAATGTTAAGGAAACTTATAAGTATGTTGCGGCAGGTCCATTCTTACTTGCCAGCGCAGGTGCTGATATTTTAGATGGTAATAAACAGCCTACAGGCGCAAAGAGTAAGGGCGTTATGTCATTCGGCAGAATGGACGGCGAAACTCTTTCAACGGGTCATGAGTGCACAGACGCACCTGTTACCGTTGGTCATGAGCTTGAAGTATCAGTTAAGAAGGTAGGCAATCAGTTCACTACTTCCGTACGTGATATCACTGCAGGTACTCCTGCTGAAACCGATACCTACACATGCGATATGGAGGGCACTGCATATGCAGGCTTCTTCGCAACAAGATGCGCAGATATCACAGTTAAGGACTTCACCGGAAACAACGAAGTTGTAGAGTAATAACTTAACCGATATCTTGTAAATTAATAAAAAAAGAGCACTCCTTCGGGAGTGCTTCTTTTTGTGTGGACGGGGACAGTCCTGCACATAACCACGACGGGGACTGTCCTGCGAAGCCGGGACTGTCCCCAAAATGAACAATATACCCGCATCCGGGGACAGTCCCGCACTATATGTATCTTTTCATTCTGTAAACAAAGTGCAACACCGCCCAAGACAACAGATAGCTCATTTTCGGGACAGTCCCGCACTTGTTCATTTCCCCACATTCACCCCCACTACGCCGCCTATTCCGCCGCCTGCTAGCGCAAGCGCGAGGCTCACGGCTATTTTAGGGTTTAGGCTGTAGTCGGGTATACACACGAACGCGCAAAGGCACATCACTGCCACATACACCGCGCCCGACACAACGCCCCACAGCAGTCCGCCCTTTCCCGCGGAGCGCGCCGTTATAAATCCGCTTATTATGCACACCGCCGCCGTAACTGCCTTTATTGCCGTCTGTATGTGCTCTTCGCCCGCCTCCGTGTAGGTCATCAAAAGCGCAAATATCACAAAAATGACCGTCGTTATTATGTATCCCGTCAACAGCCCCTTCAATAGCGCCGTGAGCGGCTTTAGCCTGCTTTTTACCATGTCTCTGCCTCCCGTTGGTTTTTGTATAATTATATTCACGGGGAGGGGGAAATATGCATATTTAGGGACAGTCCCGCAGCATATAAGCCCTATTGACTGTCAACAGTAAGAAAACCTCCACGACAGAGAACAGACATCGGCACATTTTGGGACAGTCCCCCACTTGACGGGCAAACGGGGACTGTCCCTAAAATGAGCAACAAACAGTTTTGAATAGTATTGTATAAGCTTTGAATAACGAAAAGCTATATTATCACAGGGACTGTCCCAAACCTAACATACACTGCCCGTACGACGGCAAAATAAACAAAAAAGACAAGCAATTTTTATATGCAGATAGTGCATATCTCCAAAAATGCCAAATATTAAAAAAAAATTAACATTTCTATTGCTTTTTTTCCTGAATTGTACTATAATATTAAGTACAAAAAAGCGTTCTATTGCAGTTTTGTTGTAAGCCCGCAAATTGGGCTTTTTTGTGCCGAAAGGCGCAGGACGGATGGTCTTGCCCCTTCCGTTTTATCGTAACCGGAAAATTGCGTAACCAATTCTGTTTTTATCCAGAGAAAGGAGAAAAAAGGAAATGAGTAAGCAAACCGAGGGCGTTGCCGTCAGACGCTTTGCGTCTATACTTGTTATATTGGCAATGCTTATCCAGTCATTTGCTGTGCCTGCATTTGCACAGGATAATGACAACGCTTTAGGCGAGGGCGACGAGGTTATAAGCGGCGCTGCCGTTGAGACCGAGACTTCCGCTCCCGCAGAAGAAGACGAAAGCTTGTTTGAGTCCATCGTCGATTTATTTAAGGGCGGAAGCTCTTTGAGTCGTGATGAGATAATCTCACAGCTTGGCATAGCAGCAAATTTTGCTGTATTTGCTATCGACTTCACAAATGACAACCATATGGAAGGTGCTATTGCCGTTAAGAATTTAAACGGCATATCAAGTAATCTTGGCAATACCGAAAGAGTTTACAATTATGCACCCGACTTTGATGTTACCATCACAAAGACCGTTGAGGGCGCCGGCTCTAAGCAGGGCACTTTCAAGTTCGGTTTCTTTACAAAGGATGGCGACAGCTACACTTTAGCTGACGGTATCGACTATGTTTATGTTACTACCGATGAAAACGGTAAGGGCAGCACAACGGTTGAGTCGATGCAGTTCAGCGGCGATAAGGTTTACTACGTTTTCGAAATTGATAACGAAGGCAACCCCATTATCGAAGGCGAAGGTACCGCAAACGGCAAGAGTTACGAGGTATCTTACACTTCAAACAGTATCTATGATACATCAAAAGTTGTCAGCGTAGGCAATACTTCCTATGTTGAATTCCTTAAGCAGCCCGGCGGTTCGGGTACTGAAATGCTTCAGGACAATGTGTATCTTACACCGGAGCTTGTTATTGGCGAAACAAACACGATAGATGATACATCTATCCCCAATGTTTACTTGTTATACGGTGCCGATGGAAGTGAATATCGTGTAAAGAAGGAGCACTCAGTTAAGAAGGTCGAGGGAGAATTCCCGATAGACTTCGATGCCGAGTTCGACAGACTTGCCAACGCTTCCGCAACGATTGCCGATGCAGTAAGCAACGACAGCGTGAAGGTCGTAAATATCCCCGTAACCGAGAGCGGTTATGATGAGTGGGATCACAGCACATATATAAGAGAGCTTGATCTCTCAAATGCAGTGTGCGACGGTGAAGTTCTTGACAAAAATACGATTGAGAGCAGCGGTCTTACTACAGACGGAAAGCTCCTTGTTATCAATGTTGACTGTTCAAATGCAGATCCTACGGATAGAATCAATGTACCCCGTATAAACATCGACGGTATAAATCCTTCAGATTTTAACAAGGTTTCAAGCGATGTTGTGTGGAACTTCTACACAACGGAAAACGGCGAATATGTACCTTTTGCAGGAACTATCTGGACCTATGAAATATTTGGCGCCATACTTGCGCCTTATGCAGAGTTCATAGGCAATGCCGCAACAAACGGTCCGGTCATGGCAATGAAAGCAAGACATCCGGGCGGCGAGATCCATCATGTACCGCCTGCTCCCGAAAAGGGTAAGGTAAAGAAGACTGTATCCGTTGTAAACAAGTCCGATGAGGAGGATTCTTCATCCGAGACCACGACTAAGGAAGCTACAACCGAGACAACAACAGTTACCACTACCGAGGCTACTACGGAAGCAACGACCGAGGAAACTACGGAAGAAACTACAGAGGCAACAACAGTAACTACAACCGTTGCCACAACGGAAGCAACTACCGAGACGACAACGGAGGAGACCACAGAGTCTACCACCGCAGCGCCTACAACAGTTACTACTACCGAGGCAACTACTGAAGCTACCACTACTCCCGGTGATGACAGCAAGCATACCACTACAACAGTGGCAACTACAGAAGCTACCACCGAGACAACTACCGTAGGTCCCACAACTGTTTCTACGACCGAAACGACCACCGAGACTACAACGGAAGCTACCACAGAAGCAACAACTGTGGAGATAACCACTAAGCCCGGCGGCGGCAATAAGCCCAAGGAAACTACAACAGTTGCTCCTACAACGGAGGCTACTACAGAGGCAACTACTCTGGCAACCACAACGGAAGCTACAACGGAGACTACAACAGCTGCTCCCACAACGGAAGCTACTACGGAAGCCACCACTTTAGCTCCCACAACAGAGGCGACCACAGAGGTAACGACCGTAGAGATGACTACTAAGCCCGACGGCGGCAATAAGCCCAAGGAGACCACTACAAAGGCTCCCACAACGGAAGCTGCCACAGAGACTACAACAGTAGGACCTACAACCGTTGCCACCACAACAGAGGCAACTACGGAGGAAACCACTAAAGAGGTTACGACCGTAGAAATAACAACAAGACAGCCTTCGGGCGGCGGTCCAACTCCCGAACCCGAGACCGATGAAGTTACTGTTGAGGAAACCTCATCCGAGGCCACTTCCGAGGTATCTACAGAGGCTTCTTCGGAAGCTACAACTGCTTCAATAGAGGCAACAACAGAAATTACAACTGCTATAGAAGCTTTGTCTGAGACGACAACGAGCGTTTCCGGCACGCCGAACGACAATCCGGATAATCCCGGCACTCCCGGCGGCGGAAGAGGACCTAGCAATCCCGGCGGAAATACTCCGAGCGGAGATAATCCCGGCAGCGGTTCACCAAGCGATGAACCCGGCGGTTCATCAGGCTTCAGCTTTGACAGACCCAGGTCTGCTGCTGATGCTCCCGAGGGCGCTGCAACAGTAAGTCTCAGAAGACCGCATTCCGCAATTACTCCTGCGGAAGATGTGCCTACGACCACCGTTTCGAGGGTCATCAAGCCCAGAGCGGCTTCGGGCGCAGCATTACCTAAGACAGGCGACGCATCGGCAAACGGTTATGCCGTTATGCTCATGCTCCTTGCAGGTGCGGCATTTATGTTTACTTTCAAAAAAAATAAAAAGTAATACAAATTAAAAAAAGCATCTCCCCCAAAAGGGGAGATGTTTTTTGCGTGTCGATAAAATATATTTTGACCCTTCAGTCGCCCTTCGGGCGCCAGCTTCCCTGCTTCGCAAGGACGCCTTATAGTGTTGTGTCCTTTGGGCGGAAGAAATCTGCCGTTAGGTTTTTAAACATTATAAGCCGTCCTTTAGCCCGTTAGGGCGTAAGGGAAGGGGGATCAATTCAAGCAAAGCTTGCTTTGCGATGAATTGGTGGAAGGGTTAATGTTTGACATAAATTGTACTTTTTCATCAATCTGGCATCCCCCAAAAGGGGAGATGTTTTTTGCGTGCATAATTATCATTCATTTTCATTAAGGAACAGCTCAAATACCCTATTTATCACCTCATCATTGAGCACGTCGCTGTATGTGGCTGTCCTGCCGTCGGGATTTATGGTTTGCTCCATGATGATCACCTCGTCGGAGCCCTCCATTGCCATGACCGCATAGCTGTACCCGCCGTATTCTATGACATCCAGAAACTCCATTTCTGTTTCGTTTCCCTTGCTGTCGGTGAGTATGATAATGTTTTCATTGTCTGACATATTGCTTGACCTCGTTCAAAGAGGAGGCGTATGAAGTCGCCTCCCCGTTTTTCATCACATTATTTTACAGTTTTTAACATTAGTCTGCTTCACAAGCTCCGCGCCTGATTTGTTGTTCTTGTTTATGCAGTTCGAGAACACCATATCCTCGCTGTTTTCTATCTCGAAGGCGGGTCCGTCAACGCCCACAACGGTAACGTTGTTGAACTTTATGCCCCTTGTGTTGCACATATAGAAGCCCTTTTCCTTGACCTCCTCTGCGCCCACAAGCATGGCGGGTATACCGGGAACGGCGTCCTCGGCGATCTCGATATAAACATTTTCGAATGTGCAGTCCTCAACATACATCTCCGCAAGTCCGTAGAAATAGCCTGCCGCAGCGTTGACTCTCTTGCAGGTCATGTTTGAAAAATGCAGCCTTCTGAAGGCGGGCGTATCCTTTGTTACGGGAGCAGGGTTCTTGTCGCAGGTCTCGGGATCCATGCCGCGGGGTCCCCACATGTAGTAGAGGTTTGCAATAAAGGGACAGAGCACATTTTCCATTATCACATTGTCCACCCTTATGTCCTCCACTGCGCCGCCCCTGAAACGCCTTGACTTGAGCCTTATGCCCCTGTCGGTGTTTTCAAACACGCAGTTGGATATAGCAACGTTTACTATGCTGCCGCTCATCTCCGAGCCCAGGACCACTCCGCCGTGTCCGTGCACCATTGTGCAGTTTTCGATGACTATGTTCTTGCAGGGTATTCTTTCTTCCGTGTCCTCCGTGCCCGCTTTTATGGCTATACAGTCGTCGCCCACATCTATATGACAGTTTGAAACATGTATATTTGTGCAGGACTCGGGGTCGATGCCGTCGGTATTGGGCGAGTCATACGGATTTTTTATAGTTACGTTGTTTATTGTGATGTTGTCGCAGAGTATGGTGTTTATGGTCCAGCTGGGCGAATTTTTGAGCGTAACGCCGTCAATGAGCACATTTGAGCACTCATATGGCGCTATCATCTTGGGTCTCGGATATTTGTTCTGCTTAGCTCTGAAAATGTCCCACCAGAACTGACCCTGACCGTCGAGCGTGCCTCTGCCCGTTATGGATATGTTTTCCTCGTTGTAGGCGTTTATAAGCGATGCGTAGCATTCTCTTTTTACGCCCTCCCAGCGCGAATTGACAACGGGATAATCCTCTATGTTGTTTGAAAAAAGCAATGTTGCGCCCGCTTCCAGGTTCAGCTCAATGTTGCTTTTCAAAAAAATGGGACCCGTGAGATATGTACCCGCAGGCACATAGACCCTGCCGCCGCCCGCGCTCGCGCATTTGTCCACAGCCGTGGCTATAGCCCCCGTGCAGAGCGTCTTGCCGTCTGCCACGGCTCCGCAGTCCAGAATATTTATTACCGCCATAATTCATTACCTCCTGTTTTTTACTTTCTTTGTGTATATTGTAATTGTAACATATAAACAATATCCATTGCAATACATTTTATTTAAAATAAGAAAATAAGCGAAGGAGGAGGCGCGCGGCGTCTTGCGTAGTTTACAATTAATTAAATTAATTTACAAAATATTAATATAAAACCTATTGACAAAATAGAAGATATAGGTTATTATATATACATAAGATAACTTATAAGTTATAACTACAGTTCAAAAGCAAATCAGAAGGGAGTGAGTTGAACCCGGCAGGTAATTTGGTCTTACAGTTTTAAGAAGGTATATATCAAAATATTTCAAAAGACTGTTTATATAAAATAAATTAGCCGTAAATCGTTTATACCGACCGATAGACTGTAACGACAAGGACATATTGAAATAGATACACCGGGATAATAAATAAGAGGCTGTATAAAATAAGCGGTAAAAAAGATAAACCGCCCGAAAAATTAATGGACTAACGATCAAAACCCATAACACAGCATACAAACTATTAATATATATTTTAACGCCGTACGATTTAAGATCCCAAAAATTAAAACAGAATATTGAAAAATATTACATCATTGATGTAAACAAAAAAGAAGTAAAATAAAAGTTAAAAGCATTAAAAACTCAAAAAGATTTTCATTTTCAATTAAATTACTCCTTTATTATACACAAAAAATAAAACCACAAAAAAAAGAAAATGATGAAAGTGTGATTAAAATGATTTCAGAAGATTTTGAAGGTTAGCTTGTTATCTGTTGAAGTTTAAACGGATAACAAGCTTTTTTTTGCGGGGATTTTTTGCCTGCTTTTGACTGCGGGTATATATCCGTTCGAGCTTTTTTTCAAAATTTATGCCCTGCCCTTGATTTATGCGGGGAGAAATGATAAAATTAAAGCAGTATCTTACTTGGAGATGATATTGTATGTTAAAAAACATAGGCATCATAGGTCTGGGGCTCATAGGCGGTTCGCTCGCAAAGTGCTTCAGGCAGAGAATAGACGGCGTAAGGATAATGGCTATGAACAGGAGCGAGGGCTCTCTCACCGCCGCCCTTGCGGACGGCGTTATAGACGGATATTCGCTCGAGGATATGACCGTGTTTTCACAGTGCGACATAGTTTTCGTGTGCACCTCGGTGGACAAGATACCCTATTATGTCGAAAAGCTCCTGCCCGTTATAAAAAAGGACTGCATAATAACCGATGTGGGCAGTACAAAGAAGAAAATATTTGACGAAATGCTCCGCTTTGAGGGCATCAATTTCATAGGCGGCCACCCCATGGCAGGCTCCGAGAAAACGGGCTATAAATCGGCTAAGGCGCACCTTTTTGAAAATGCCTTTTATATTCTCACGCCTAATGCAGCGATAAATAAAACACAGCTTGACGATATGACAGAGCTTGTGGAGCGAACGGGAGCCGTGCCTATAGTGCTCGATCCCGACCATCACGACTATGTGGTGGCGGCTGTGAGCCATGTGCCGCATATCATAGCGTCGGCTCTTGTAAATACCGTGAGGCTGGCGGACGACAGCAAGGAGCATATGCATTCTCTGGCTGCGGGAGGCTTCAAGGACATAACGAGGATAGCGAGCTCTTCCCCCGAGGTCTGGAGCAGTATATGCGACGACAACAGGGAGAATATACTTAAAATGCTCGGCGCCTTCAAAGAGAGCATAGACCTTGCCCAAAAAAGGATAGAGGAGGGCGAGAGCCTCTATAATTTCTTTGACGAGGCAAGGGACTACAGAAACAGCTTCACCTCCAGAGCGCCCATAACGCGCGACAGAGTGTATGAAATATATGTGGATGTTACCGACACTCCCGGCGCCATTGCTAAAATTGCAACTCTGCTTATGAATGAAAATATAAACATAACCAACATAGGCATTGTGAACAACAGGGAGTATTCCGACGGCGCTTTGCAGATAATTTTCAGCGAGCCCGGGGACAGAGAAAGAGCTATAAATATACTTATAAAAACTAACCATACGGTGCTTAACAAGGAGTAAGAGATATGAATAAGACGATAAAGCCCGCAGAGGGGCTTAAAGGCAGAATAAGAATACCCGGCGACAAGTCCATATCGCACAGAGCGGTCATGTTCGGCTCCATAGCAAAGGGCGACACGGTCATAACGGGCTTTTTGAGAGGCGACGACTGTATGTCCACCATAGACTGCTTCAGAAGGCTGGGCGTAGATATTGACGTAACCGAGGACAAGGTCGTAGTCCACGGCAGGGGAATGAGGGGACTTAAGGCTCCCGAGGGCGCACTGGATGTGGGCAACAGCGGAACCACCATAAGGCTCATATCGGGCATACTTGCGGCGCAGGACTTCGACACTGTATTAAACGGCGACGCGTCCATACAAAAAAGACCCATGAACAGGGTCATAAAGCCTCTTGGGCTTATGGGCGCGGATATAGAGAGCACAAACGACGGCTACGCTCCGCTCACCATTCACGGCAGAAGGCTTAAGGCTATGGAATACACCATGCCCGTGGCTTCGGCGCAGGTGAAGTCCGCAATACTTCTGGCAAGCCTTTTTGCCGAGGGCGATACGGTCATAAACGAGCCCGTGGCTTCCAGAGACCACACGGAGATAATGCTTAATTATTTCGGTGCGGACATTAAAAACAACGGCGGAGTCATAACCAGCAAGCCCGCAAAAGAGCTTTACGGCGGAGAGATAGAAGTGCCGGGCGATATATCCTCGGCGGCGTTTTTCATGGCTGCGGGACTTATGGTGCCAAATTCTCACATTATAATTGAAAATGTGGGCATCAATCCCACCAGAACGGGCATAATAGACGCCTTTAAGGCTATGGGCGGAGATATAAGCATAATTAACGAAAGAAGCTCGGGCGGAGAGGCTGTGGGCGATATTGAGGTGAGAACGTCAAGGCTTAAAGCCATAACGCTTGAAGGAAGCATAATACCGCGAATGATAGATGAAATACCCGTCTTTGCCGTGGCTGCGCTCTGCGCGGAGGGCACCACCGTTGTTAAAAATGCGGAGGAGCTTAAGGTTAAGGAGTCCAATAGGATAGCCACAATGAGCGAGGAACTCGGAAAGCTCGGCGTTCTGGTGGAGGAGACCGACGACGGCATGATAATAGCGGGCGGTCAGAAGCTTAGGGGCGGAGAGGTATATTCTCATCTCGACCATAGGGTGGCTATGAGCTGCGCCGTGGCAGGACTTGCGGCGGACAGCTCCGTAACGATAACCGACGCCGACTGCGTGGGTATATCCTTCCCCGATTTTTATGAAATGCTTGAAGGACTTGCATAGGTGATATTGTGTTAAAAAATCCGCAGACAAAGGTCTGCGGATTTCAGACTGTCGAAAAAGTATTTATAAAAAACTTTCTGTAACTGTTCCTTGGCTTTAGTGGACTAAAGAACGACATGAAAGGCTCCCTCCGGGAGGGAGCTGTCGCCCGCAGGGCGACTGAGGGAGAATGCGTAACTAACAATATTATACTCCTTCCACCGCCTTCGGCGGTCCCCCTCCCTCGGTGAGGGAGGCTTACCGAGCACCTACAAAACGACTGAAGGGTTAAAAAAGTATTTTATTGACACGCAAAAATCCGCAGACAAAGGTCTGCGGATTTTTTTCTTACTCAAATTTAGCTATGAACACGGGCGGGTCTTCACTGCAGCTCAGCATATAGGCTATAACCTCGTTTATATTCTCTGCTTCATTGAAGTTGAGCTTGCCGTCGTCGTCTATATATCCCACCAGCTTTTTGCCGTTTTGCGGTTCTATATACACAAAGCGTCCGCAGCTGCAGGCATACATTGTCTGCTTGTCCGCCTCGGTGAGCGAGCCAAGCCCTATAAGAGAGTCCGCAACATCGGATATTTTGTCCGTCGTTATGGCGTCAAAGCTCGCTATGTTGTATATTGGCATAAGCCCCATGTCCATATCCGGAGCGGCGGTATTGACCGTTATATATGAATTTTCATCCTTGGCAAGGCTGTCGCCCATAATATGCCAGCCGTTTTCGTTTTTGAGGGCGTATTCCCTTATGTCCGCAGGGTTATTCACATCGTTTGCCACCACAACGGCGTATTTGTCATCGCAGGCGATATGCTTTATATCGAAGTTGGCGCCCTGTATGTTTGCAGCCGTTATTATTGCCGTGTGCGCTTCGGAATTTCTGGGAGGATTGACTATCTGACCGTGAGCGGGAGAATAGCTCAAAAGCAGATTTTTCATTTCCTCCTCGGAAAGCAAGGCTTCATTTCCCATTGGGTCTGCCACATAGTAGCCTTCTTTTGTGTTGACGGATACCATAGCCGAAAGCATTTGGCTGTTTGCTCCAAAAGCGGGCTCCTGCGTTATCTTGTCCACATCCGTCGGCGATATATAGAGTATATCCATTTCGCTTTGAGTGTCCGCGGGAAGCTTTATATCCTCGATTACCTCCGAGGGCAGTACGTTCGCCTTGTCCTTGTAGCTGTATAAAAGTCCGTATTGGCTTGTGAGCGTGCGGTCTTGCCTGTTAGCCTCAATATATTTTTGAGCCTCCGATGCCGTGTTTTTCACTTCCGCCTTGAGCTCGTCCGTAAGCTCTATGTCCGAAAGACCTATTGCAATTTCCTTCACGCTCGCCTTTCTGTATATAACATAGCCTATGGCGCAGGCTGCCGCTATTACGAGCACTATTCCCCATATTACCGCCGCCTTAAAGACCTTATTGTCCTTCATCGGAATATTCACTCTCCTTGTCCCTTATAGCTTCAAAAACATCCTCTATTTCACGCTTATGCGCCGACAGTATTTCAGCCGTCTTTTCCGCAAGCGCGTCCGCATCGTCAACATAGTCCGTTACTACCTCCCACACGGGGTTGTAGTCGTCGTCCGCCTCTCTCACCTCGGCAATACCGCTGAAGCAGTCTGTATCGTAGTAGTCGTATATTGCGCTGTATTCCCAGTCGAGGACATCGCGTTTTGTGGAAAGCTTGATATGGAGCTTTCTGCCGTCCTCCTCGTCAAGGGCAAATATATTGACTATATATTCCACATCCTCGGTAATGTCAAGGCTTAAAAGCTCCTTTTCCAGAAAGCCCGTGTTCTTGTCCTTAAGCATTACAACAATTATAGTTTCTTCCATTTGTCCCCCTCCTATTCGTGCGCTTGTGCCCAGCTGTGCCTGTGGAGCCTGCCTTCAAGCTCCAGCTCTTTGAAATTTTGCTGTCTTAGCGCCTCGTAAAGCACTATTGCGACAGAGTTTGAAAGATTGAGGCTTCTGCAGCCCTCCAGCATGGGTATTCGCACACAGGTGCTCTCGTATTTCAGGAGTATTTCCTCGGGTATGCCGCTGCCCTCGCTGCCGAACATTATAAAGTCGTCCTCGGCATAGCTTACCTCCGTGTAGGTACGCCTTGCCTTGGTGGTAGCCATGTATATGCGGGCGTTTTTGTTGACGGCGGCAAATTCCTCGAAGTTGTCGTAATAGGTAACGTCGAGCTCGTTCCAGTAGTCCATGCCTGCCCTTTTGAGCGTCTTGTCGTTTATTCTGAACCCAAGGGGTCTTATGAGGTGGAGCCTTGAGCCCGTTGCCGCGCAGGTCCTCCCTATGTTGCCCGTGTTCATGGGTATTTCGGGCTGATGCAAAACTATATTCATATAACATTTCTCCCCATCCGTAATCAATTTCTATATTAACACAAAATACCGCTTTTTACAATAATTTTATGATTTTTTTTGACACTTGACAAAAAAAGTTTTATATAATATCATTAAATTGTAATTGTTATCATTTAGGAATTGTTTTTATAATTCGGGGGAGGGAGCCTAATGAATACATTTTCGGAAAAACTGAGGGAGAAAAAGCTTAAGGTAACTCCCCAGCGCCTTGCCATATATTCATATCTTGCAAACAGCGGCGCCCACCCCACGGTCGAGACCATTTATAACGACATAAGGGCGGATTTTCCGTCCATGAGCATAGCTACGGTCTATAAGACGGTCGCAGCCTTGAGGGACGCGGGGCTTGTGAGGGAGTTCAACATAAGCGAGGACAGCAACCGCTATGACGCCCACATGGATGAACACGCGCATATCATATGCACAAAGTGCCACTGCATAGAGGACTATTACGGCAGCTTCGACATGGGCGAGGATATATGCAGAATGGAGCTTGCCTCGGGCTTCAGCATTGAGAGCAGGGATATGAATTTTTACGGCTTGTGTGAAAAATGCAGGGATAAATAACATTTAATGCCATCATTTTAGATGGCTTTTTGAATTATATAACGGAGGTCTTTTTTATGAAAATGATGCTTGTCGGCGCAGGCGCCGTGGGCGAGAGCATACTTAAAATACTTAAAGACAGGGATAAGAACGCAGACTGGCTCAAGCTTGCGCTGGTGTGCGACTGCGACATAAAAAGAGCCGAAGAGGTATGCTCTGTACTCGGAGAGGAAAGATTTGTGCCCCATAGCGTGGACGCTGTGAACACATCAGAAATGGCAGCGCTCATAAAGGAATACGGAATAGACTTCGTTATGGACGGCGCTCCGCCCTTTGCAAGCGACCATATATTTGACGCCGCTTATGAAACGGGAGCGGACTATGCCAACATGGGTACATGGTCGGTGCCTATGGACGAGCCGAAGTACGGGCTCGGCATTGAAAACAGCTACACTCGCCCCATGACGAAGTATAACTTCGACAGCCACGAAAAATGGCGCAAAAAGGGCAATATGGCTGTCATCTGCCTTGGCATAGACCCCGGAGTTGTGAATGTGTTTGCAAAATATGTATGTACTCATCTTTTGGACGAAACAGAGGAAATACACGTAAAGGACGGCGGAAACCTCAGCTTTCCGGAAGCAGACCCGGACGATATAATGTTCGGCTTCAATGTGTGGACGGTGCTTGACGAGGTCATGA
>CANRNM010000038.1 GCA_947631975.1 uncultured Clostridia bacterium | reverse complement strand
ATCAGCCTTGCGTTGGGCAGTGTTAATTCCCCTGTGAGTGAGTTATTCCACGAGCAGGTAGAAGCTGCCACACAGTTCCAGGATGATGCCAAGATAAGGGACTATTCGAGGGAATCCGTTGAGAGCCTGGTAAACATCGGTTCAATAAAGGGTTATCCCGAAGACAACACCTTCAGACCACAGGGCACCATAACGCGACAAGAGTTTCTATCAATGTGCGTCAACGCATGTGATCCAGGACTAACAAAAGTTAATAAAGCAGTTGTTGACGCCAAAAATGAGATTGAAAATGGTTTATCTTACTATGATGATGTAGTTAATTTTGAAGGACTCAAAGGGTTATGGAGTTTGGATTTAATAGTTGGCTCCCAATACTTAGGTGTAACTACAGCCTTTACGGACACAGGTAAGGGTAATGTTTGGACACAGCCCATCACCAGAGGCGAGGCTGCTGATATAATGATTCATTGTATCGAGGAACTCAAAGGTGAGAAGTTTGAGGGAAGTGTTCAGAACGACTACGACCTTGAAGCTATGATAGGCGACTGGAACGAAGACCTTGGTTCTCAACGCTACCAAATTGCAAAGCTGTATGCTCTTGGTATTGGACATGGCGATTCAAATTCAAGGTTCAATCCCAAAAACAACCTCACAAGAGAAGACAGTGCGGTTCTCATATATGCACTTACCAATCCAAGCAAGCGTGACATGAGTAAAGTCATAAAAATTGAAAAGAAAGACCCCTACGCAGGAGTTCAGGTAGGTACACTTAACCAGTCGGACGAAAACAGAAGGGATGCTGTACCCGGTGATACATTTGTGGATGCCAATGGCAAGAGTACAGTTGTTAAGCTTGGCAAAGGTGGGGTTCTTGGTGAAGGACAGCCGATTGCTCTTGATGCAGGCAGAAAACAAGTAAGAGATCCTGAGATTGTTAAAAATCTGACTACATCAGATGGCACATTTTTCAGACTTGGTGCAACCTATCGTATCAATCCTGAAACTGGTGAAGGTCACTGGAGTGATGAATGGGATAAAATCATGGAAGCCTATGCTGCTGAAATTACTAACCCTGTTGACGGTCAGATATACACAGCAGGTCTTGGAGATTGGTGCAAGATGGAACACACAGGAACAGGTTGGGATTTCTATGAACCCGACTGGATGTAAAAAACAGTATTGACAAAAATATTGTTTTATGTTATTATAAAAGCACAAGAGGGAGCAACTTCAGTTGTCCCTCATACAAAATTGAACACTATATTATATAGTCGTCCTATGTATCAGATAGGGCGGCTATTTCTTTATTAAAATAATTATGATAATAAGCAAAGTCAAATAAACAATCTCATCAGCCATGATTATCAAGCCCCCTTTCCTTTTGCAGAATAGGGGAGGAACAACCGCCCGTCGCTCCGTTGTGCGGGCTAGACAAAAGCCTAACTTACCTGTATTATAGCACATATGGTATGATATTGCAACATACAGTTATTCATAGAATTTGTACAGGCATACCCACAATAGCCGACTTATGAAAATCTCTTTTTTGAGATCACATATGCACAAAAAAAGAAGCACAAAAGTGCTTCGATAAAGAGCGGAGTAGGAGAGATTTGAACTCTCGCGCCGCGCAAACGACCTACTCCCTTAGCAGGGGAGCCCCTTCAGCCACTTGGGTACTACTCCATACCAAACCGCTGTGATTTACAACGCTTAATAAGTATAGCATATAAAGAATAAACTGTCAAGACTTTTTTATAATAAAACAAAGAAAATACAGCCCGAAATTAAGCTAATAAGCCACCCGCAGAGCACATCGAGGGGGTAGTGAACGCCCGTCATTATCCTTGAAAGCCCCGTGAAAAATGAGAAGGCTATAAGCGGGAGCACAGCCCTTGGGCACACGAGTATATACGAAAGCGATATTATCATGGAGCTGCAGGCGTGATTGCTGGGAAACGACCCGCTTTCGCCGTGCTCCACAAGCTTTTCCACGCCGTCCGTTAAAAACGGTCTTGGCTTGTTGAGCAGCTTTCTCAATATCGTATTGAAAACAAGGGTAAAAAAGGGAACGACAATCATTTTCACTGTTCCCTCTTTTCCCGTTGCATACAGTGCTGATATGCCCGCAATATATATGATTATGAAAGCGGGCTTTGAAAGCTGTGTTATGAATACGGCTGTTTTTTCAGCCCATTTGTTTTTTGCCGTGAAGAAATATATTTTCTCAAAAAGCCTTTTATTCATTCCAAACACCGTCAAATACAAAGGTCGCGGGACCCGTCATATAAACATGGTCGTCCTTTTCGCTCCACTCTATTGTGAGAGTACCTCCCAAAAGCTTCACATCAACGGGCACTCTGGGACAAAGCCCTCTCAGATTTGCGGCTACCACAGTTGCGCAGGTACCCGTACCGCAAGCCCATGTCTCGCCCGCGCCTCTTTCCCATACTCTCATGTCCAGATGAGTGCTGTCCTTAAATCTTGCAAATTCCACATTTGTTTTCCGCGGGAAAGCCTTGTTCACCTCTAATGAAGGTCCGTAGTATTCGACCGCAAAGTCCTTCACATCCTCGTCAATAAAAGTAACTGCGTGAGGATTGCCCATCGAAACACAGGTGAAGTCAAATTCTCTGCCTTGCGAGGCGAGCTTAAGCGACATAACGGCGCTTACACCGTCTATTTTTGAGGCTTCCGCTTCCGCATTTACGGGGACCTCCGCAGGCGCAAGCACGGGCTCGCCCATATCCACCGTGAGCATTTCAGCCTCGCCCTTGGCGTTAGGGTGTACCTCTATCACTTTTATTCCCGCAAGAGTTTCAAGCCTTATGGGGTTCTTTTTTATAATGCCTCTGTCATATACATATCTTCCCACGCACCTTGATGCGTTGCCGCACATCTCCGCCTCCGAGCCGTCGGAATTAAACATTCTCATCCTGCAGTCGTTTTCGGCACTGTCCGGGGGACATATGAGCACAAGCCCGTCCGAGCCTATGCCGAAATGCCTGTCGCTCATAGCCTTTGAAAGCTTCGACGGGTCACTCACCCTCTCCTCAAAACAATTTATATACACATAGTCGTTTCCGCAGCCGTGCATCTTTGTAAATTTCATTTTATCACTCTCCCTGCTTGTTTTATATATATAAAATACCATAAAACGGCAGTGATTTCAAGAAAAAAATCATTTCATTGCTTGGGGAAGCAGACCGTTATGGTCGTGCCCTTATCCCTGTCGCTTTCTATCTGTATGGAGGCGCGGTGATATATTGCCCCGTGCTTTACTATGGAAAGCCCCAGTCCCGTTCCGCCTATAGCTCTTGAATGAGCCTTGTCCACTCTGTAGAAGCGTTCAAAAATACGCTCCTGCTCCTCCTTGGCAATGCCTATGCCCGTGTCGCGTACAGAAAGCAATATTTCATTTTCTTTTTCGAATATGCCGACTTCCGCAAGTCCGTTTTGTCTGTTGTATTTAATGGCGTTGTCGCAGAGATTATACAGTATTTCATCCAGAATTTTATGCACGCCGTTTATATGAGCGTGTTCTCCTATTACGCGAAGCTGTACCCGCATTTCATCCGCTTTTGGCTTAAGGCGCTTTGTAACCTCTTCCGCAAGGCTGTATAGATCCACGTCTTCGCGCTCAAACCGCCTTTGCTCATCGAGCTCCGAAATGCGGAGTATATCCTGAACGAGAGATATCATGCGCTGTGATTCGTCGTATATGGACTGCGAAAAATCAACTACCGTTTCTTTATCCGCGTCGCCCTGCATGAGCATTTCCGCAAAGCCCGAAATCGAAGTCAGAGGAGTTTTCAATTCATGTGAAACATTTGAAGTAAACTCACTGCGGAGCTTTTCTCTTTTTTGCCTTTCCTCGTCGTCAATAATTTTTCCGGAGACCGTTACGGAAAGTATTACAGAGGCGAGCACGGAAAAAAGAACTACTACAGCTATGGGCTGTACGAGTTTAAGCAATATGGTTACGACCGTGTATTGTTTTGATGAGACCCTCAGAATATTGCCGTCTTTAAGCCTTACGGCATAATACACGGTGCGCTCCATTAGAGTGTCGGAATATCTCACGCTTGAACCGCTGCCGTTTTTAAGAGCAAGCTGTATTTCCTTCCTGTCCAGATGATTTTCAAGCCTTTCGGCGCCTGCGTCCGTATCCGCAAGCACGGAGCCGTCGGGAGCAATAAGCGTTATACGCTCGTTTATTGCTATATTGTCAAAATAGGATATACCCTCCGCCATAACGGCTGCGCCTATGCAGTCCGCCTCCGTCCGTAACTGTCTTTTAAGCTGTGATTCAAAATATCCGTAGAGTATGCCCATTATAAGCAATACGCTTACAAGGAGCGTTATAAGAGAAATAATCAACGAACAGCGGAATATTTTTTTATTCATTGCTCTCACCTATTCTGTAGCCTATGCCCTTTACGGTTTTTATGTATCTGCCCGCGCTTCCCAGCTTTTTTCTTAAATTGCGTATATGGACATCGAGCGTTCTGGTTTCTCCGTAATAACCGCCCCATACCTTTGAAAAAAGCTCCTCGCGTGAAATTACATTGCCGTCCGCCTTTATGATGGCTTCCAAAAGCGCAAACTCCTTGTATGAAAGCTCAATATTACTGTCCGCTGCCATAACGATGTGTCTTGCCGTATCTACGGTAAGTATGCCGAAGCGATATACAGCTCTGTCCGTTTTTCTCCCGCTGCGCCTCAGCACCGCCCTTATGCGCGAAACAAGCTCCGTCATGCCAAAGGGCTTGGCTATGTAATCGTCCGCGCCCATGTCAAGCCCCGTAACCTTGTCAAATTCGCTGTCCTTTGCCGTAAGCATGATAATGGGTATGCCGGGGTCGGAATTTCTTATTTTTTCCAGCATTGACAGACCGCTTTCCTCGGGAAGCATGATGTCAAGCAGTATCAAATCGGGCTTGGCGCTTTTGTATCTTGTGTAAAACTGCGAGGGCAGGGCAAAGCTTTCGGCTCCGTAGCCCTCGCGCTTAAGAGCGTAACACACCAGCTTGCGTATGTTGTCGTCATCCTCAACTATGTATATTGTCTCCATTTTCATCACCTGTTCATATGATAGCATTTTCGCGCTAAAAATTCAAGACTTGTGTGCGCCCGTAACGGCATATAGCACCCATTCGGCTATGTTTTCCGCGTGGTCGCCTATACGCTCAAAATATTTTGCTGTCATAAGCAGGTCGAGCAATGCTTCTGCATCCTCGCTTTGGCTTTGTATGGAGCCTATCAGCTCCTGCTTGAACTCCACAAACAGACGGTCAACAATGTCGTCCATTGCTATAACTGACTGCGCCGATACGGCGTTTTTGGATACGTAAGAATCAATGCTTGCTTTAAGCATTTTTATAACGGAACGCGACATTGCCGTTATAAGGGAATGTATATGCCTGTCCGTATCGCCCGCATAGCTGCCTATCTCCGCAATGTCCTCTGCGTGGTCGCCTATCCTCTCCATATCCGAAATCATTTTAAGCGCAGCGGTAATAAATCTGAAATCTGCCGCCAAAGGCTGCTGGCGCATCAAAAGCCGCATACAAAGAGCTTCAATGTCGCGCTCCGTGCGGTCTATCTGCTTTTCGTATTCCTCCGCATTCTTTTTGCTTTCGATATTGCCGTCCATAATATATTTGACGGCGCAGGCAATGGCTTCCTCGCACATTGCACCCATTTCCTTCAGCTCGCTGTCCAAAAGACGGAGCTGTTCGTCATAACGGTCGCGCATATCAGCCAAACCTCCCCGTGATATAATCCTCCGTGCGCTTATCCTCGGGCATTGAAAACATCTTGTCCGTGTCTCCCGCTTCTATAAGCTCGCCCAACAGGAAAAACGCCGTTTTGTCGGCTATTCTTGCCGCCTGCTGCATATTGTGAGTTACCATGATGATGGTGTATTTTTCGCTCAATTCCACAGCCAGATCTTCAATTTTGGATGTAGATATGGGGTCAAGCGCAGATGTGGGTTCGTCCATGAGCAGGACTTCGGGCTCCACAGCCAGCGCGCGTGCAATGCATAGTCTCTGCTGCTGTCCTCCGCTCATTCCCAGCGCGCTTTTTTTGAGCCTGTCCTTACATTCGTCCCATATGGCAGCTTTTTTAAGCGATGCCTCGACTATATCGTCAAGCCTTCTGCGCGAGCGTATGCCGTGTATTCTGGGACCGTAAGCAATGTTGTCATAAATACTCATAGGGAAGGGGTTGGGCTTCTGAAAGACCATACCTACACGCTTCCTGAGCATATTAACATCGTATTTGCCGTATATATCCACGCCGTCAAGCGTTATCTCTCCCTCTATGCGGCAGCCCTCCACAAGGTCGTTCATACGGTTCAGAGATTTCAGAAATGTAGACTTTCCGCAGCCCGACGGTCCTATAAGCGCCGTTATTTTGCGCGCGGGCAGCTCCAGATTGATGTTATAAAGCGCCTGATGCGCGCCGTACCATAGGTTCATATTTTTTGTTTCTACTGCGTTCATTTTCCTGTTCCTTTCTGCAGAAGCTTTGCCGCAAATCTAGCGGCAGAATTTATAAGCAGGGTCAAAATAAGCAATATGGCGGCAATGGCAAATGCCGTCTCAAAATCGCCCCTTTCCTTTGCATACATGTACATCGAAACGGTGAGTGTGGAGCCTGCTCCTCCGGGAGAAACAGCCTCTTTTAAATTCAGCATTTCGTTTGCCATGCCTGCCGTGAACAACAGCGCGGCGCTTTCTCCCACTATTCTGCCTATTGCAAGTATGCACCCCGCCGCTATTCCGTCGGATGCCGAGGGAAGAACGACCGTCCTTATCATATGCCATTTGCCCGAGCCAAGCCCCAGAGCGCCTTCGCGGTAGCTGTCTGGAACGGTTTTGAGTGATTCCTGAGTAGTGCGCATAACGGTGGGCAAAGTCATTATAACAAGCGTGAGAGCGCCCGCAATAAGGCTTGTGCCCAGAGAACAGAACTGCACGAATATAAGCATACCCACAAGTCCGTATATTATGGACGGAATACCCGAAAGCGTCTCCGCTGCAAGCTCTATAAGGCGGACGGCTTTCTGATTTTTGGCATATTCCCGAAGGTATATTGCCGAGCCTACGCCCAGAGGCATAACTATAACAAGCGTCATAAGAATGATATACAATGTATTTAAAAGATTGGGAAGTATGCCCACGGTATCGTTCAGCAGGCTTGGCTTTTGCGTCAGAAAGTCAAGTGTAATGTGAGGCAGACCCCTCTTTAAAATGAAGAATATCATACCTGCAAGCATAAGACATATGAATACTGCGGACAGCCACACAAGACCTCTTAAAACAGCCCCTTTTATTTTTCTTAAAAGCGAAATATTGTCCTTCATGATTTATTTTCCTTCTTTACCGCAATGTTGAGTATGATATTTATTATCATAATGAAAGCAAACAGCACAAGGGCGACCGAAAAAAGCGCCTGTCTTTGAAGCCCGGATGAATAGGACATTTCGCTTGCCACGGCAGTTGTCAGAAATCTTACGCTTCTGAAAATGCCGGGCATATTGGGAACATTGCCCGATACCATCATGACCGCCATAGCCTCGCCAACGGCTCTGCCCACTCCAAGCACCACAGCCGCGAGTATACCGCTTTTTGCTGCGGGCAGGCTCACCTTGAAAATGGTTTCCGTACCCGTTGCGCCCAGCGCAAGCGAGCCCTCCTCGTATTCCTTGGGTACTGCCCTAAGCGCCGTTTCGGACATGGAAATGACGGAGGGCAATATCATTACGGCAAGCACAAGTATAGCCGAAAAGAGATTTGCTCCGTCGGGAAGTCCGAATATACTGCGCACGGCTGGGACTATAACTATCATGCCCACAAGTCCGTATACAACGGAGGGTATGCCTGCCATAAGGCTGACTGCTCCGCTCACTATGGCGCCGAATCTTTTGCCGGATATTTTAGTCATAAACACAGCGCATAATATGCCCAAGGGCACGCCCAGCACTATGGCGCCTGCCGTGCCGAATACCGATGTGAGTATAAAGGGCAGAATACCGTAAGACGGTTCAGCGGCTGTGGAAGCCCATTTTGTGCCGAAAAGAAAATCGGCTATGCCTATTTCCCTTATAGCGGGCACTCCGGATAACACCAAAAATACCGTTATGAGTATTACAAAGGCTATGGCTATAAATCCGCATATTCCAAGCAGGGCGTGCACTATTTTTTCAAATATATCCGAAAACGGATCTTCTCGCAAGGGCTTTTTTATTATGTATATTGCGGTTACTGCTTTACTTTGCAATGGGAACCGCACCTGCCTTTCTTATAAGCTCGTCGGCTTCGGCGCTTGTGCAGAAATCATAGAACGCCTGCGCGGCTTCCGAGAGGGCTCTGTTCTTTGGAGTAACAAGCAGAAATCCTCTTTGTATGGGATATTCGCTGCTCAAAATAGTTTCCTCGGAGGGAGAAACGCCCTCTACGCTCACCGCCTTAACGCTTTCGCCCACGGATGCAAGCGAGGCATAGCCTATGGCGTTGGGGTTGGAGGCTACGGTCTGTATAACGTCGCCCGTGGAGGTAAGCTCCTGATTATATTTGCACTTGTCCTCCGTACCCGTAACGGATTCAAAGCCGTCTCTTGTGCCCGATGCTGCCTCTCTGCCTATGCATACTATAGGCGCGTCGCCGCCGCCTATCTGCGACCAGTTGTTTATCTCTCCCGTATATATCTTGGCTATCTGTTCTACCGTCATATTTGCAACGGAGTTCTGAGGATTCACAACGACTGCAATGCCGTCAAGAGCGATGACCGTGCCGTTTAGCGCTTCGGCTTCCTCGCTTTTCAGCTCACGGCTGGAAAGTCCTATGTCGCAGCGTCCCTCCTGCACTGCCTGTATGCCCGAGCCCGAGCCCGTGGGATTGTAGGTAACCTTTACGCCGTTTTTCTGCTGATAAGCCTCGCTCAGAAAGCCTATTACGGATTCCATGGATGTGGAACCGTCGGTAGAAACTGTCTGTTCCTTTGCGGCGGAGCTGTCGCTAAAATCGGCTGAACCAATGCTTTCTCCGCAGCCCGTCATGCCTGCCAGCAGCGAAAATGCCATAGCTCCCGCAATAATACTTTTCATTTTTTTCATTTTTAATTCTTCCTTTCTATGGGTTATTTTATTTGACAGCTAAAGTATAGCGTATGTTATGTAAAGTCCGTAATCCCATTTATGTAAATTGTAGGTTAAATATATAAAAAGACACGGCTTGACGCAAAGCAATAGCTCTTATTCAATAAGGCTCTTGCGATTCCACACAAATTACACATTTATAACATAGTTTTCACACAAAGCCGAATTAAAATATAAATGTGATCAAAAATAATATTTCAAGAAAGGATGAAGGCTATGAAATACAGTATCAAAAAAATATGCGGCTGCGCAGTCATACTTGCTATAACCGTATTTACGGCAGCGGCATTTGCAGCCGATGAAACATCGGATTACAGCTTCAGAAAGGGCAAAGCGGAGCACTACGGCACAGGCGGCGAGCAGACCTTTGTATATTCCGAAAGTCATCATGCCGACACGGAGGACCTTATAGAAGCAGGCATAATAGACCAAGAAACAGCCGAAAAAATTTCCGAATATATGTCAAAAAAGCATGAGGAAATAAGCGCAATGTATGACGATATTTCGACTATGAGCCCTCAAGAACGCCATACGGCTTTTGCCGAGAGGAAAAACGAGCGCAGAAACGGACTTGAAGGACTTGTTGACGAGGGTATAATAACAAAGGAACAGTCGGATTCCATAAAAAACTATACCGAAAATAAATAAGCATAAAAAAAGAGACGCGGCACCACTCGTGTCTCTTTTGCATTGATAAATAAATTCATATGTGCTAAAATATTATAAAAAGCGAAAGGAGCAGAGGACGGTGGCAAAAATACTTATTGTTGACGACGAGCCCGATATCCGCGCCCTCATTTGCAGATATGCCAAGCGCGAGGGCTATGATACCGCGGAAGCCTCCGACGGACTTGAAGCTGTCATGATGTGCCGAAACGAGGATTTTGATATTGTCATAATGGACGCTATGATGCCCGAGCTGGACGGATTTTCTGCCTGCAAAAAAATAAGGAGCATAAAAGATATACCCATTATAATGCTCTCGGCAAGGGGAGAGGAATACGACAAGCTGTTCGGCTTTGAAACGGGCGCGGACGATTATGTTGTAAAGCCGTTCTCGCCAAGGGAGCTCATGGCGCGCATAAAGGCTGTCATGAACAGGCGCGGAAAAACGGCGTCAAACAGAACAAAATCGGGAAGTATGGAGATAGATACTCTCGGCAGAGTTGTGTATATAGAGGGAGAAAAAGCGGAGCTTACGGCTAAGGAATATGACCTTTTGCTTTATTTGGTAAAAAATGCGGGAATAGTTCTCACAAGAGAACAGATAATGGAAGCCGTGTGGGGTTATGAATATTATTCTGCCGACCGCACGGTGGACTGGCAGATAAAACAGCTCCGTTCGCACATAGGCAAATGCAGGGACAATATAGTTACGGTTAGGGGAGTGGGGTATAAATTTGAAAACAAAGAGTAGATCAATATGTTTTAAGCTGTGGACATATTTCACCGTGTTTGCGGTGGTTATACTTGCGGTGCTCTGGCTTATGCAGACGGTGCTGCTGGAGGGCTTTTATGATGTAATGCAGAAGGAGCATATCAAAAGGCTTGCGGACGAAATATGCAACACAGTCGAAAATAAGGAGCTTGCAATAGATAACGTTGCCGAGAAAAATTCAATATTGGTGCTTCTTACCGATGAAAAGGGAAACATAATATACAGCGCCGATGAATACAGCCCTTCATACAACAAAAATTCGTATGAGTACGAGGAGCACGGCTGGGATAAAAATCCATACAGAACGGCGTATTCGGAACAGACATACCGCCATCTGCCCGAGCACTATGACGATTTTCTGGAAAGGCTCGGGGACAACAAAAGTATTTGCTATACCATTGAGCATGACAGCAAGAGCAACACTCTTATATACGGACAAAGACTGAATGACGGCAGTATTTTGTATATGAACACCTCCGTGGGAGCTATAGGCTCCGCAGTGTCCATAATAAGATTTCAGCTTTTGGCTGTAACACTGCTGTCTCTTGCAGCGGGCTTTCTGATAGCTATATTTATATCGAAAAGATTTTCAAAACCTATTTCTCAGCTCTCGGAGCAGTCGCTTAAAATGGCGGAGGGGGATTTCGATATAAGCTTCGGAAAAGGCTTCTGCGCCGAAACGGATAAGCTTGCCGATTCCTTGGCTTATGCCGCTGAAAAAATTTCGGAAACGGACAAGCTCCGCAGAGAGCTCCTTGCAAATGTTTCTCATGACCTGCGCACTCCGCTTACTATGATAAAGGGCTATGCGGAGCTCATACGGGATATGGACGGAGAGGACAGCACAAGCAATGACGCCGAAATAATAATAAGAGAAGCGGACAGGCTGTCTTTGCTTGTAAATGACATTCTTGACTATTCAAAGCTCCAGTCGGGCGCCGCAGGATTTGAATTTGAAAAAATAAATATAAGCTCCCTTGCGGATACCGCGGCAGAACGGTTCTGCGCCGTATGCAATACCAAAAATATAGATATTGCAAAAGAAATAGCTCCTTATAAATATGTTACCGCGGATGAAAAACGCATACAGCAGGTGTTTTATAATCTTATATCAAATGCCGTTGCTCATACCAAGGAGGGCGGAAGCATATGTATTTCGGTCGTTGAAAAAAACGAATGTATAAGGACGGAAATACGCGATAACGGCGAAGGAATAAGCGCCGAAGAACTGCCTCACATATGGGACAGATACTTTACATCAAAAAAAGTAGGAACAAACGGCTTGGGCTTGGCAATAGTCAAGGAAATACTCTCTGCACATGCTTCGGACTTCGGAGTTGAAAGCAAAGAGGGAGCGGGCAGTACATTCTGGTTTGAATTGAAAAAATGCTGAGGCGATAAAAGCCTCGGCATTTTTTTTGCGCAAAAAAACTGCCCACAGGCGGACTAGCCGTCTATGGGCAATATTAGAGTTTATATTATTCCGCGGGTGCTTCGGCGGGAGCCGCCTCGGCAGGAGCGGGAGCCTGCTCTGCGGGAGCCGCTTCGGCAGGAGCGGGAGCCTGTTCTGCGGGAGCCTGCTCAACGGGAGCCTGCTCTGCGGGAGCCTGTTCCGCGGGAGCACTGTCCGTGCCGCCCGAGCTGTCCGATGAGCCTGCGCTGCTGTCCGCATCGCTTGTTCCGCTTGATTCGCTATCGCTGCTTTCGGTAGTTTTCTTGGATGAAGAGTTGCCCGACGAAGATGAAGAACCGCTTGACTTCTTGCTCGTCGAACTGCTGCCCGAGCCCTCCGAAGACGAGCCCGAACCGTTATAATAGTTATTGCCCGAGAATACCACTCCGCTGTGTCCCTTGTGTCCCGAGCAGTACGAGCTTACGGAAGCCTTGTCGAAGTAATCCGTGACCGCGGGACAGCCCGAGCGTGCAAGCTGACCCGATATCTTGCAGACCGTAGCCTTGACTACGCTGTCGGGCATCTGGAAGTCCTTTACGGGAAGATTTTGATGTATCTTTGACATAACATCGCGCCATACTACCATGTGCTGCGACTGATTGACAGTGTTCATATTCTTTACGGTGTTGTCGTATCTGTCGTAGCCCAGCCATATACTGCATACGTAATAAGGCGTGTAGCCTACGAATGTAAGGTCCTTTGAATCCGTGGTGGTACCCGTCTTTCCTGCGACGGGCATAGCTCCCAGAGAAGCCTTTGTACCCGTACCGGACTTGATAACATCCTTCATCATCTCGGTGAGTATATAGCCCGTGGATTCTTTAAGCACCTGCTTTTTCTCCATTGTGTTTTCAAGGAGAACATTGCCGTCGTGGTCAAGCACCTTGTCATAGAAGCGAGGCTTTATATACTGTCCGTAATTTGCTATCGTTCCGAAGGCTGCGGCTACCTCCACTTGAGTAACGCCGTTTGTAAGTCCGCCGAGGGCGGTTGCAGCATGGTTGTCATTTTCAAGCGTTGTGAAGCCGAAGTTGAGAAGATAATTGTAGCAGAGGTCTATGCCCGTTTCAACCATTATCTTTACCGCAACTATGTTCATTGAATTTTTTATACCCGTTCTGGGATTTACAGCGCCTCTGTAGCCCTGATACCAGTTCTTGGGAGTATAGCCGTCGGCTGTGGTATAAGGCTCGTCAACTATAGTTGAGGCGTTGCTGAGCTTTCCGAGGTCTACCGACGGAGCATAAGCCGCAAGCACCTTGAATACGGAGCCCGGCTGTCTTGCCGCGTCCGTGGCTCTGTTGAAGGCTCTGTTTACCTTCTTTTCGCCTCGTCCGCCCGCTATGGCTCTTATTTCGCCCGTGTGATAGTCGATTATAGCCATGGCCGACTGCGGCTGCTTGTTGTAATATGCTTTTTCTGCGACTATCCTCTGATTGGGTCCGAGACTTGCTTCAATGGACGCCTTCTTGTCTGCCACCCAGCCTTTTGCGCCGTCCTCCGAACGCGCAAACTGGTTGTACTGGCTGTGAGTCTGTTCTCCCGTTGTCGTGTCCTCTATGGATACTCTGTAGTCAATATCTATGCAGTAGTATACATGCGGGAAGTTGGCGTCGTTATTGTATTCGTCGTCCACGATCTTCTGTATTGCGGGGTCGAGGTTTGACTGTATCTGAAGTCCGCCGTTGTAAATGACGTTGTTGGCTTCCTCCACAGACCAGTTGTATTTGTTCTGAAGGTCCTCGGATATCTGCGATATAAGGGCGTCCTCGTAGTACGAATGTATCACGGTGTCGCCCGCATCGTCGTCTCCGCCGGAGTTGTCGGTCTTCTTTACGTTGGCATATACGTCCTCATTTATAGCCTGGTCATACTCCTCTTGCGTTATCCTGCCCTGAGAGAGCATATAGTTGAGTATTATGGTCTGACGCCTCTTGTTGTTTTCGGGCTGAGACCTAGGCGAATAGAGCGAGGGATTATTTGTGATGCCCGCAAGGCAGGCGCACTCCGCCAATGTGAGCTGGCTCGGCTCCTTGCCGAAATAGCCCTCTGCGGCAGTCTTTATACCGCTGTAGCCATGGCCGAGACCAATGGTGTTGAGATAGAGCTCAAGGATGTAATTCTTTGCCGCCTCCTTGGAGCCGTATGCCTGCTTGAGTTCCTTTTCGTATTTAAGAGCGAGGTATTGTTCCTTTATTTTGCTCTTTACGGTATTGTGAGTTACCTTTGTAACATTGTTTTTTATGAGCTGCTGCGTTATTGTGGAACCGCCCTGCATCTGCTTTCCCGTGAGGGTGGAATAAGCCGCTCTTGCAAAGCCCTGTATATCCACGCCGTTGTGCTCATAGAATCTTTCGTCCTCTATGGCTATAACAGCCTGCTGCATATTTTTGGGTATCTGGTCGAGAGTTACATATTCCCTGTTTTCGTCGCCGTGGAGCTTGCTGACCTCGCTGCCGTTCTTGTCATAAATTATGGATGTGTATGTTCCCGGCTTTATGCTCACTATGCCCATTTCGGGAATACTGTTTATAATGCCGACATATGCTCCCACAAGACCTCCGCAGAGAGCAAAGCCTATCATTATGGCTATCATAAGCATTGCCGTAAGCAAAACGGTAAAGGGCTTGGGCTTTTCCTTGTTCTTGTTTTTGTGCTTATGTCCTTGAGTATGTAAGCTCATATGCTCCGATGCTTCCTGCTCCGTCTTTGACTTGAGCTTGGGAGCGGCTGCATGCTGTGTTCTCCTTACGGGCGCAGAGGCGCTGTGAGGCGCTCTTTTCTCCGAAGGCGCCGCGCTTGTCCTGTTCTCCGAAGCTGCCGCGATCTGCCTTGCTCCGCCGTCTTTGCCGTTTCCGGCTTTATTCTCGGGAGCCGAAGCCTGCGCAGGTTTATTTTCTCTGCGCTGTGTCCCGGCGTTTTCGGGCTGAACGGCGGTGTTCTGCTTTTTATCCTTAGCATCGGGCGCAGAAACAGCCTTTCTTTCGCGCTGCTGTGAGGACGGCTTTTTGTCGGTATGCTCCGAAGCGGGAGCGGTTATTCTATCCGACTGCGCGCCCTGCGGTCTTCTCTCGGACTGTGCTGAAGAAGGCGTCCTCTTTTCGGGTATAAGCGAAGCCGAAGCCCTGTTCTCGCTGTGAGCTGAAGCGGGTCTTGGTCTTGCCTCGCCCGAAGCGTGAGCTCTGTGCTTGGGCTGAGCCTTCCTTTTCTTCTTTTTAAGTCCCAGAAGCGAGAGCACTCCGCCCTCGGAATGATGACGCACCTTGCCCTTTGTGCGCTTTGCCGTCTTCACGGAAGACCTCGGTCTGCCGTTCTGAGGCGGTCTTCTGCGCACGGGTCTTTCCGCGCCTTCCTCTCTTTCCGTCGCTGCGGCTTGGCTGCGTTTTTTTATCTCCTCTTCATAATGGGTATTGTTCAAGATTTTGGTTCCCCCTAGATCCTCTCCATTTTTTTCATCAGGTGGATTCATATTACACCCCTCCTTAAAATATATATTTACATACATTCAAAATAAATGCATAAATATAAACTTGCCCTTTATATGATTATATCAGAAAAATCACAATATATAAAGAAAAATTTTTGAAAAAAGAAAAAAAGGAGACGATCATATAAAAAAGCTAATTTTTATTACCGCATTAATACTTGCATTTACGGCATTTTTTACCGCTTTTGCCTTCAGCAGATTTGTACTGCCCATTATAAGCGATATGTGCAACAAATACGCCGTTACCAAAATAAACCGCGAAATAAGCGACGCCGTGGACGGAGTTGTAGACGAAATGCAGGTAAAGACAAGCGACTTCACAAAGGAGATAGAGGGGCGCGACCTAAGCCACGTAGACATAGATTCGCTGCTCATAAACAGGCTCACAAACAGAATAACGGCAAGGCTTTCGGAGCGTATGAACGAGCTTTCGCAGCACGAGATAACCGTGCCCTCGGGAGCCTTCAGCGGCGTGCCTCTTTTTTCGAGGCTGGGCTTCGACATACCCCTGCATATTTCATCCATAGGCGACGCGCAGGCGGACTACGAGACGGAGTTCAAATCCGCGGGCGTAAATCAGGTGTCATACCAGGTATGGCTGAATATAAAATGCAGTGTTACCATAGTAACGCCCTTCAAGGGCAAGGAAATGAACATAAATAGGCGGCTTTTGCTTGTAAATACCATATTCAACGGCAAGGTGCCCGAGGGCTATGCAAGCATTGCTGTGGAATAAAAAGAACCTCCTTTTGATATGATCGGCATAATAAACTGCGATCGTCAAAAGGAGGAGGTTAAATAAAATAGGTCTTAATATGAAATGGCTCAATTTGCCGCGATATCGTCAAATTTTTTAAGTATATCCTCTTTGCCGCCGGCTGCCTGCTCAAAGTCATATTCCACCGTCAATATCTCGGAGAGAGGAGCAAGTCCGTCGTCCAGCTTTATATCGGGGCGTACGGGACGACGTCCCCAGTTTTGGTGCTGTTCTTCCTGACATTCTCTTGAAGTTACGAAGTCAATGAAAAGCTTGGCGTTTTCTTCATGTGGCGCATTTTTTATCAAAGCCACACCGTCGGGCACTGCGCTTGTGCCGTCGTTGGGATATATAAATCCTAAATTCGGAT
>CANRNM010000037.1 GCA_947631975.1 uncultured Clostridia bacterium | reverse complement strand
GCGGATATTGACGGCGTTTTCTGCGTGGACAGCAAAAGGCTTTTGGCTGTCAATTCTTTGGGCGAAATGATGATAGCCTCAAGGCACGGCGGTTTCCCCGTCAAAAAAGACGATAAGCTGGCGGGCATGAGGGTAATACCTCTTGTCATTGAAAAGGAAAAAATGCGCAGAGCCGAAAAAACTGCGGGAGATACCCCGCTTTTTGAGCTTAAGCCCTACATACTCAAAAAAGCCGCCGTCATAACTACGGGAAGCGAGGTCTATAAGGGACTTATAAAGGACGATTTCACACCCGTTATAATAGAAAAGCTTGCGGAATACGGCGCAGAAATGACATATCATGCCCTCTGCTCCGATGACAGCGCCATGATAACCGAAAATATAAACAAGGCTATAGCGGACGGCACAGAGCTTGTCATATGCACGGGAGGAATGAGCGTGGACCCGGACGACAGAACGCCTCTCGCCATTAAAAACAGCGGGGCAGAGGTCGTTACATATGGCGCGCCCGTGCTCCCCGGAGCCATGTTTATGCTGGCTTACAAAGAAAATGTGCCCGTTATGGGGCTTCCCGGCTGCGTCATGTATTCGGGCAGGACTATATTCGATATCATGCTTCCCCGCATACTTACGGGCGAAAAAATTTGTGCGGAGGATATTTATTCACTCGGAGAGGGCGGGCTCTGTCTTTCGTGCGAAAGCTGTGTTTTTCCCGCCTGCGGATTCGGAAAGGGCGTGAAAATATGACGGGATTTACTCATATTGACAGCAAGGGCAGCGCCGTTATGGTAGATGTGGGCGATAAGCCCGAGACAGAGAGAGAGGCTGCAGCCGAGGGCTTTATAAGAATGAATGAGGAGTGCTTCGCACTGCTTAAAAACGGCGCCCACAAAAAGGGCGATGTGCTCGGTACGGCAAGAATAGCGGGCATAATGGGCGCAAAAAAAACATCGTCTCTTATACCTCTCTGCCATATGGTGCCGTTAACGGCGCTCACATTGGATTTTGAGCTTATAGAAGAAAGCCTTAGCGTAAAAGCGGTGTGTAAAGCCAAGGCAAAAGCCGTAACGGGCGTTGAAATGGAGGCGCTCACGGGCGTTAGCACGGCTCTGCTCACTGTATACGATATGTGTAAGGCGGTCGACAGAGCTATGACTATATACGGCATAAGGCTTTTAAAAAAGCAGGGCGGCAAAAGCGGACTATGGGAGGCGGAGCATTGAAGGACAGTTATGGCAGAACCATTGACTATATGAGGGTCTCTGTTACAAATAAATGCAATCTGCGCTGTCTGTATTGTATGCCCGGCAGCTGCTCGGACAGCTGCGATATGCTCTCTGTGGAGGATATACTCACAGTGTGCTCCTGCGCAGCGGAGCTTGGCATAAGGCACATTAAGCTTACGGGCGGAGAACCGCTTTTGAGGCGGGACTGCGCCGAGCTTGTATATGAGCTTAAGCGCATAAATGGCATAAGGACGGTTACACTCACAACTAACGGAATACTGCTTAAAAAGTACGCCGATAAACTTTTTGACAGCGGTATAGACGGCATAAATGTAAGCCTTGATACCCTCGACAGAGAAAAATATAAATATATTACGGGCGCAGACGAGCTGTATTCCGTTATTGACGGCATACAAAGGGCGGAGGAGCGCGGAATTTTTGTCAAGATAAATTCCGTCATTATGCGCGGTATAAACGAGGACGATATTTCCTCAATCCTGCTTTTTGTTAAGCATAGACCCGTAGTTGTCAGATTCATCGAGCTTATGCCCGTGGGCGAGGGCAGTAAATATATAGGCGTGAGCGGAGCGGATATACTTGAAAAGCTGGGGAACGCAAAGCTTTATACCAAAAGAATAGGCAGCGGTCCCGCAGTCTATTATAATGTGGAGGGCTATAGGGGCATAATAGGCTTTATTGACCCTATGAGCAATAAATTCTGCCATAAATGCAGCAGACTGCGCCTTGACTGCGAGGGCAGGCTCAGAAGCTGTCTGGCATATGATGACGGCTTTGATATGCTCCCCGCGATTAAAACGGGCAGAGAAGCTGTAAAGGATGTTATTAAAAAAGCTGTTGCCGAAAAACCCTTGGGTCATTGCTTTGAAAAGGGCGTAGCGCCAAAGGACGGCATGTATTGTATAGGTGGCTGAAATGGGAATAATAAAGGCAATTTGCATAAGCGAAAAAAGGGGAACCCCCAAGACATATGTTGAAAGCGCGGAGCTTATAGAGGATTGGGGCGTAAAAAACGACGCCCACGGCGGAAAATGGCACAGACAGGTCAGTCTGCTCCCCGTTGAAAAGACTGAACGATTTGCCGAAAAACACGGCGCTGTGGAGTTTGGAGCCTTTGGTGAAAACATAGCCACTCGGGGCGTAGATTTCTCGCTCCTTGAAACGGGCGACAGACTTTCGCTGGGCGAGGCTGTGCTTGAAATAACGCAGAAAGGCAAGAAATGTCATTCGGACTGCGAGATATACAAAAAAACGGGCGACTGCATCATGCCGAGAGAGGGAGTTTTTGCAAGAGTGATAAAGGGCGGGAAAATAAGCGTAGGCATGGCTATAGAGTCTATGCTCACAGCCTGCGTTATAACCTTGAGCGACAAGGGCTATGCGGGGCAGAGAGAGGACAAGAGCGGACCTCTTGCCCGTGAAATGCTCGAAAAAAGCGGTTACAGTGTAAAGGAAAGCGTCATACTTCCCGATGATAAAAAAATGCTTGAGGATAAGCTCATGTCCTATTCGGACGGGCTCAAGGTCAACCTTGTCATAACCACGGGCGGAACGGGCTTTTCGGAGAGGGATATAACTCCCGAGGCGACCCTTGCGGTATGCGAAAGGCGCGCCCAAGGCATACCCGAGGCAATACGCGCCTATTCCATGACTATCACAAAGCGCGCCATGCTGAGCAGAGCGGAGGCGGGCATAAGAGGAAAAACGCTCATAGTCAATCTTCCCGGCTCGCCCAAGGCGGTGCGTGAAAGCCTTGAATATATACTGCCCGAATTGGAGCACGGAGTGAAAATATTGTGCGCAAGAGATAAAGAATGTGGAGGTAAATCATGAAAAAAATTATTGTCATTCTGGCTGTGTGTCTGTCGGTTTTGTGTGTTACAGCCTGCGGAAGTAACAATATCGAAAGTATAGAAAACACAGAAAACACCGAAATTTATGTTTTTGCGGCGGCGAGCCTTCAAAACGCCATGAACGAGGTTGCAGAGGAATTCAATAAGGATTATCCCAATGTACATATAAATATAAACGCCGACAGCTCGGGAACTCTGCTCACGCAGATAAGAGAGGGCGCGGAGTGCGATATATTCTTCCCCGCTTCGACCCTGCAGGCGAACGAGCTTGTAAAGGACGGCGTTGTGGCAAATACCGAAAATGTGCTCAACAATACCCTTGTTGTGGTTTCGTCAAAGAACAGCGATACGGCTGTTACGGGGCTGTCGGATATAGGCAAAGCCAAGAGCATAGCCCTTGCGGGACAAAGCGTGCCTGCGGGACAGTATACAAGGCAGGCGCTTATAAACAGCGGTGTGCTTTCGTCCGATAAGAAGGCGGAGGACTATACCGCGGCAGAGGTCTCCGAGGCTCTCGAAGGCGTTGAGATAAGCGGGCAGTCCAATGTAAGCAAGGTGCTTATAGCCGTTGCCGAGGGCGCTTGCGATGTCGGCACGGTGTATTTTTCGGACACCTACGGCTATGAGGATAAAATAAATGTGCTTGAAGAGGTGCCCAAGGAGCTGACGGGAGACATAATTTATCCCATCTGCCGTATAGACAATGAAAAGGCATCGGATGAGCAGGTAAAGGCTGCCGTACAGTTCTATGACTTTGCGGCGCATCACTGCGGACATATATTCTTAAAGTATGATTTTGAACCTATAAACTAAGGAGGAAAGCGGGTATGACAGAGCTTGCGAACAGATTGTCGGGCATGGACTTCAGCCCGCTTTTCATAAGTCTTAAAACGGGTATAGCCGCAACGATACTGGCCTTTTTTGCGGGCATATATACAGCTTGGCTCACAATGAGGGAAAAACGGGGCTTAAGAGCCGTTACGGACGGCATACTCACTCTGCCCATGATACTTCCGCCCACGGCTTCGGGCTTTATACTGCTTCTTGTGTTCAGCACAAGGCGTCCCGTGGGAGGATTTCTTTATGACAGCTTCGGCATAAAAGCCGTGCAGACATGGCTGGGCTGTGTTATAGCTGCCTTTGTCATATCCTTCCCGCTCATGTACAGAAACGCCCGCTCCGCCTTTGAACAGCTGGATATAAACCTTGTGTATACCGCCAGGACATTGGGAATGTCGGAGCACAAAATACTCTGGCGCGTAGTCATACCCTCCACGGCTTCGGGAGTCGCCTCGGGCACAGTGCTGACCTTTGCGCGGGCGATAGGCGAATACGGCGCCACATCTATGCTTGCGGGCAACATAGCGGGCAAAACGGGCACTATATCCCAGAAAATAGCCATGGTGATACAGGACGGCGACTACATAGGCGCAGGCATATGGGTCGCCATAGTCGGCGTTATAGCGTTTTTCATAATACTTATTATAAATATTATCTCAATGGGAAAAAAATACGATAAGTGGTAAAAACTATGAGCATAAAAATAGATGTAAAAAAGAAATATAAGGATTTCAGCCTCGATGCGAGCATTGAAAGCAATGCTCGGCATATAGGCATCATGGGGCGTTCGGGCAGTGGAAAAAGCCTTCTTTTAAAATGCATTTCGGGCATTGTCAAGCCCGACGAGGGCTTTATATCCATTTATGGCAGGGAGCTTTTCGATTCTCGTAAGGGCATAAATATAAAGACGGCTGAGAGAAAAACGGGCTATCTTTTTCAGAATTACGCGCTCTTTCCCGCCATGAGCGTAAGGGGAAATATTATGTGCGTGCTTTCGGGAAGCGGTGAGCAAAAAAGAGCCGAGGCTGAAATGCTTATTGAAAAATTCGGCTTGAAGGGGCTTGAAAAGCATCTTCCTTCACAGCTTTCGGGCGGGGAACAGCAGAGGTGCGCCCTTGCCAGAATGATGGCTTCAAAGCCCGATGTCATATTGCTGGACGAGCCGTTTTCCGCTCTGGATGAGGATATGCGCGACGATGTTATGCGGGAGCTTAAGGCAATGCTTTCCGACTACAAGGGCATAATAATAACCGTTTCGCACCGCAGGGAGGAAATATACGCCATGAGCGACGAGGTCATAACGCTTGAAAAAGGCGCTGTTTGTGATATAAAAACAATAAAGGACGGCGATAGATAAAAAATTTTTTTAATTTTATGAAAATAATGCTTGCTTTAATAAACATTATATGCTATAATAGGAAAGGTATCGGGGTGTAGCGTAGTTTGGTAGCGCGCTTGAATGGGGTTCAAGAGGTCGCAAGTTCAAATCTTGTCACCCCGACGCACATAAAAAAGACTGAGTTTTGCTCGGTCTTTTTTTGTTGTCCTCTTTAAAAAAAATATACTTTATTGACATAAATTGTAAGTTTTGTTAACATTATATTAAGTAAACATATAAGGAGGAGTTTAACTATGGATGAGAACAACAAAATAAAAAATGTTCGAAACAAATGGAATGGTTTTTCTTTGAAAAACAAAAGAAGGCTTATTATCCACTTTATAATTATAGCGGTCATAGCTATAGTTTATCTCGGCTTTGCGCTTAATCTTCTCAATGCTTCAAGGGCTAAGTCGGACAGAAAGTGGAACAACTGGCAGCACCAGGACACTCCCGAGGTGAGGCAGGAGATAGCTGAAAGAAGCAAGACGGCGACAAATGTTACCGTCGGAACTTATTTTGAAAACATAAGGGAGATGAATATAAAAAATTCATCCTTCAGAGCCGAAATGGTGGTATGGTTCAAGTGGCAGGGCGATCCGGATCTGGATATAGCCAACCACATAAGAGTGTATAAGGGCACAATAAATAAATTTACCATCACCGAGGAAAGCCACGACAACGGCATAAACTATCAGAGAGGCTTCATGGACGTTACGGTAAACACAAGCTTTGACACCACAAGGTTCCCCCTCGGCTCCTATCCCATGAAGATATATATCGAGCCCACATATTCCGTTGACAGAGTTATATTCACCGCTGACGATGCCAGCGATATAAACGAGGATATAGACCTTGCGGGCTATACTCTCTTGAGATATGACACGGGCATACACTACATTGCCTATGAGACCAATTACGGCAACCCCAATCTTAAGGACAAGGATGTCATAAATACGGAGCACCTCACAAGGCTTGAGATAAACAGAGAGGGACTCGGCACATACGCAAAGTGCTTCATAGCGCTCATAGGTACTCTTACATGGATATTCATAGTAATGTTCATCAATACCTATCACAAGATCGATCCCCTCGGCATGATACCCGCTGCCCTCTTCGGTACCGTTACAAACATTACCGTAGGCGCAAGCATGCTCCCCGATACTCTCGGTCTGGGACTTCTGGAGTTTGTCAATATGTGGGGCGTAATGACGATAATAGCGGGCACTATAACTGTCATCAATGTAAACAGGATAAGGAACAAATGGGAGGATAAGGAATATGCCACCCTCTACGGCAGGATAATTTCTCTTGAAATTTTCATCTTTACCCTTGCTGGACATATACTTATGCCTCTTATGGCATATCACTTTTAAACAAATGAGGAGAACGTTTTATGCGGTTTTATATTTATAAAATGGTTACAAAGTCGCAGTCGGACGACAAATGGACGACGCTTTATGATTATTTCATATGTATTGTCGCCTTTCTTAGCGTGGTTCCGCTCATGTTCAAGACGCACCACGCTATATTCACAACTCTTGACACCGTTACGGTATACATACTTTTTGCCGACTATGTGTTCAGGTGGATGACTGCCGACTATAAAATGAAAAAGGGTAATATAAGCTTTGTCTTATATCCCATAACGCTTTTTGCACTTCTTGATTTTGTATCGCTTCTGCCCTCTCTGGGGCTCATAGGTCAGGGCTTCAGAGTGCTGAGAATGATGCGTATTTTCAAAATATTCCACTATTCAAAGAGCTTTGACTATATTGCCCATGCCTTTGTGAAGGAAAAGAATACGCTTTATTCCGTGCTTATATTGGCGCTAGGCTATATATTCATATCGGCGCTCGTTATGTTTTCATATGAGCCCGATACCTTCGATAATTTCTTCGGCGCTCTCTATTGGGCGACAACGGCGCTCACCACTGTAGGCTACGGCGATGTATATCCCACTACGGATATAGGCAGGCTCATAAGCATGATATCGTCGCTTTTCGGCATAGCGGTCATCGCTCTGCCCGCAGGTATTATCACTGCAAGCTTTGTAGACCAGATAGACGAGGAAAGACAAAAAGAAAAGGAAGAGGCTAAGAAAGCGCAGAATACCGAAGAAACAAAGGACGAGGGCTCGTACATTGACAAGATAGTTGAAAGAAGAATGGAGGAGGACAAGAATGAGTAAAAAATGGCGTTATATCATCATAATGGCGCTTGGAGTACTTATGAATCAGGGCTTGAATTTTGCCGCCTCCAATCTTCCCGTTTGGCTCGATGTCAGCGGCACCGCTATGGCTGCCCTTGTGCTGGAGCCTGCGGCGGGTCTTATTGTGGGACTTATAGACAACTTCGTCATAGCCATAACATCGGGCAATTCAAGCTCGCTCATATACTACTGCATAAGCGCCTCCGTAGCTATAATAGTGGGCGTTGTAATGAGGGATAAGGAAGGCAGGGTAAGACCAAAGAGGATGTTTGTTGTCATACCTCTTGTGTTTGTAGTTTCGACAGTGCTTTCGTCCTTGCTCACTCTCTGGAGGAGCAACGGCATATCGTTAGATCCGTTCGAGGCTGCCAAGTATGCCTTTTTTATCGCAAAGGGCTTCCCGCCCGTTGCTTCGTGCTTTTTGAGCATAGGCGTTATAAAGCTCTATGATACCATAGCCACAGCGGCAATAGTCGCCGTTGTTTATATGATAATACCCAAGTCGTTTAAAAATATCGTATATGATAATAAGTAATAAAATTGTTTTCCTTGTGAAAATTTATGTATGGGCGGGCATTGCTCGCCCGTTTTTTACTGTCTGAAGCTTGGGTGTTCGGGATTGAAATTTCTGAATGTATCCGACGGCGAGGGCGATGACAGATCAAAATAAAGTCTTGAATCCTTCGTAACGCCGAAGTCCCTGTCGGAACCCGTATCCTGTATCTTGTTGAAGGCTTCTCTGAAAAGCGCGTTGTGGGCTTCCTCTCTGTTCAAAAGGAAGTCTATTGTTTCTCTTACCTTCTTGTCGGCTATCTGTCTGTAGAGATATTCATACACTACCTTGGCTCTCTGCTCGGACGCTATGTTTGAAAGCAGGTCTGCGCATAAATCGCCCGTAACGCTCACATAGTCAGCCGTCCAGGACTGTCCCGAGGCGTTTATAAGTCCGGGATTGAGCCCAAGGAGCACATGTGTTTCTATCTCGCCCACATCGGTTCTGTTGAAGTTGACATCATGCCCGTTCAGAAGGCTTATAGTCTGCGCCACCATCTCCATATGGCTAAGCTCCTCTGCGGCGATATCCATAAAAAGGTCTTTTATCTCCTTGTCCTTTATTCTGAAGCTCTGAGACATATACTGCATAGCCGCCTTAAGCTCGCCGTTTGCGCCGCCGAGCTGCTCCTCCATGAGCGCTGCGTACTGCGGATTGGGTCTTTCCACATCTACGGGGTGAAAAAGCTTCTTTTCGTGTTTGAACATAAAAAATTACCTCCTTGTTTTTTGCTTAGTATGCCAAAAAACAGGATTTAATATTCGCAAAAGAGCAAATAAAAAAATCCAGACTGTCAAAAAATCAAAAAAATAAAAAAATGTTATATACGGGCGTGCAATGCACGCCCCTACAAACCACAATGTGAGCTAATCACTTGTAGGGGCGAGCATTGCTCGCCCGCTAAATTTCATACAATAAGGTGTTTATCGACACGCAAAAAAATCTCCTTTCGGAGATTTTTTTACATTTTTGTGATGTTGATGATATTGCTCAGCTTATGAGCTATTATATACTTGCTTGTCTTTATGCACACCATATTCTGTGTATTTCCGCCTATAAACTCGCCCACGAAGTCGGCGTTTGCCGTAGTCGTTATCTTTATCTGCATACCTCTTGTGAAGGTAACGCCTCTGTATTCCACATTTTCAAGAGGAAAAAGGCTGTAGCATCTGTCCATAACGGAGGCTATATCTCTGGGAGCGCTCACGCCTGCGGAAGCTGCCTTCATGATCTTTCTTATCTTTATGGCGTTATTTATAAACCATGTTATACAAAATGCCAGAAGAGCGGCATATATCAATTCTTCTAAGCTAATTGGTAAATTACTCATATCAATACCCCCTGTAAAGCTTATGCTAATATAGTATAACATATTTTATATTTTTTGCAAGTAAATTTTACAATTTTTTGTGCGAAAAAGGCAAAATTAATGAAAACTTAATTATATAAAGCTCACGCTTCGTTCTCTTTCACAACGGCAATTTTGTTATTCTCAATACCCGCTATATTTATACCGTATCTTTCGAGTATGCCTATTTTTTCTATATCCGCAGCCGTTATTCTCTCGCCGAGGGCAACGATGGGTATTCCCGGGGGATAGGGCATTATTATTCCCGCGGGTATCCTGCCTTCGCTTTCTGAAAGGTCTATGGTCTCCTTTTCTGCATAGAACACATCGGAGGGCGTCATAACGCACCTTCTGACGGGCTTCATATCGAGCGGGAGCTTGTCTATATACTTTCTTTCAAGCTTCTTGTCTATATCTCTTATAGCCTTTACAAATTTCTTTATGCCCCTCGGGTCGTCCGCTACGGAGCTAAGAGCCACAATGTGGTGCGCGCCCGCAAGCTCAATTTGTATATTGTACTTTTCGAGAAGTATTTTAGCCAAATCGTTTCCCGTCAGGTCCGCTCTCACCATTATTGTAAATCGGCTTATGTCTATATCGAATATGTCTCCCTGTCCCTTTATGCTGTCGTTTACAAGCTTGAGCACCTTGCAGTGAGCAAGCTCGCTTCTGGCTTCCTTGAGCGTTCTTATATACGCCGTAAAGAGATTTTTGTCGGTCGTGAGAGTATGCCTTGCGTAGTCTATGGACGCCATTATGGGATATGACGGACTTGTGGTGTTTATCATGGACACCGCCTGCCTTATCCTCTCCCTGTCGACTCTTTCGGATTTTACGCTCAATACTGCCGCTTGATTGAGGCAGGGCAGCGTCTTGTGCCAGCTGTTTATAACAATGTCTGCGCCCTGTGAAAGCGCGGGACGCGGGAAGGTGTCCGAAAATACAAAGTGCGAGCCGTGGCATTCGTCCACTATGAGTATGGAGCTGTGCTTGTGCACTATGTCCGCTATTGTCTTTATATCGCTTGTAAAGCCCTCGTATGTGGGGCTTGTAACTATCATTGCTTTTATGTCGTATTCGTCAAAGGCTCTGAACATATCCCTTATGCTTATGCTTGCGCAAAGGCTCTCCTCCGTCATCTGCGGGGAAATATACACAGGCTTTACGCCCGAGAGTATAAGCGCGCTGTATATGCTCTTGTGGCAGCCGCTTGACACCAGCACGGTATCTCCCGGCTTGCAGCAGCCCAACACAGCCGCAATGTTTGCGCCCGAGCCTCCGTTTACCATATAGAAGCTTTCGTCTGCGCCCAAAAGCTCCGCCATAGCCTCCTGCGACTTGGCGATTATGTCCTTGGGGTCGTGCAGATTGTCCGTTTCTCCCGTTTCCGTTACATCCATTGTCCTGAAATCATAGGGCATAAAGCGCATATTGCGCTTATGTCCGGGCATATGTAAAGGATAAGCGTTCTTTTCGCCTATTTCCAGCAATTTGTCAAGTATAAAAGCCGACATGGAACCTTCCTCCCTTTTGTATATTTGTATATAAACAGAATATACAAAGTAATTATAACGCAAAGTTACATAAAAGTCAAATTTTTTTATTAATTTTACACAAATTTCTTAATATTTATGCAACAAAAAATGCATATTATTGCGAATTGTGTTAAATTTTGTATAACAATTTTAATATAACATTAATAAATATTTTTTGGTGTTTATGGGAATAAATATTGTGATACTTATTTTTATTTATTCAAAAAACTTGCAAGGAGGCTGTTTTATGAGTTTAAAAAAAATATATCCTCTGTTTGCCGCGCTGCTTGCTTCGGTTTTTGTTATAAGCGGCTGCACGGCGACCGACGGCAAGAGAATAGTCAGGATAGCTCATGCCCAGAGCGAAACTCATCCCGACCATCTGGGTTTGCTGGAGTTTGAAAAATATGTGGAGGCAAACCTCGGCGACAAATACGATGTACAGATTTTTCCCAACGAGCTTCTGGGCGCCGCGGTAAAGGCCATAGAGCTCACGCAGACGGGAGCCATAGACTTTGTGGTGTGCAGCACGGGAAATCTGGAGACCTTCGACGACATCTATTCCATATTCAGCATACCCTATCTCTTTGACTCGACGGAGGCTTATTATGCCGCCATGGAGGACGAGGAGCTTAAAGAGAGAATATATACGGCTACAAGGGAATCGGGCTTTGAAGCCGTTACCTGGTTTGACGCGGGCACAAGAAATTTCTACACCACAAAGCCCGTATCGGGACCGGACGATTTGAAGGGACTTAAGCTCAGAGTACAGCAGAGCCCTTCAAATGTAAATATGGTCAAGGCTTTCGGCGCAGCCGCCGCGCCCATGTCCTTCGGCGAGGTATACACAGCCATACAGCAGGGCGTTATAGACGGAGCCGAAAACAATGAGCTTGCCCTCACAAACAACAAGCACGGCGAGGTAGCTAAGTACTATGTATATGACAGGCACCAGATGGTGCCCGATATGCTTGTGGGCAATGTCAAGTTTCTGGACAGCCTAAGCCCCGAGGAAAGGGAAGTGTTTGACAGGGCAGCCGATATATGCAACGAGGTGGAGCGCAGAGAATGGCTCGTTCAGGTAGAGGACGCCAAAAGACAGGCGGAGGAAATGGGCGTCAATTTCTCCGAAGTGGATGTGGAGGCGTTCAAGGCAAAGGTGATGGATCTGCAGCATCAAATGGTGGCGGAAAATGAAAAGCTTGCGCCCATATATGAAAGAATACAGACCATAAACAGGGAGGTGGGCTGATGAAATATTTTAACAAAGCGCTTGAGGCGGTATGTATTTTCCTTTTTGCTTTTATAGTGGTGGTAGGCACTTATCAGATAGTAACAAGATATGTTTTCAATGCTCCGAGCACCACTTCCGAGGAGCTTTTGACCTATTCCTTCACATGGCTTGCTCTTTTGAGTGCAGCCCTTGTTTTCGGCAAAAGAGAGCATATGGCTATGACCTTTCTTTATGACAAGCTGTCGGATAACACAAGGCGTATTTTGAGCATAGTAAACGAGGCGCTTGTATTCCTTTTCGCCGTTATAGTGCTCATTTACGGCGGTATATCCATCACAAGGCTCACAGCCACGCAGGTTACGGCTTCTCTGGGAATACCCATGTCCTATGTCTATGTTGTGGTGCCCTTGAGCGGTTTTATAATAGCTTTTTATTCAATAGTCAATATTTACGGCATAATAAAAGGAGGCGAAAGCAAATGAATACGGCTCTTTTATGCGGACTTATAATAGCCTGCGTACTTTTGGCAGCGCTTCTTATAGGCGCTCCCATTTCAATAGCTATAGGCATATCCTCAATCATAGCCATACTTCCCGTGCTGGATATAAACGCCGCCTTTCTTACGGGCGCGCAGCGTACCTTTTCGGGCATATCGGTTTTCACTCTCATAGCCATACCGTTTTTCATACTTGCGGGCAATATAATGAACAGGGGAGGCATTGCGCTTAGGCTCATCAATTTTGCAAAGCTTCTTACGGGCAGGATACCGGGCGCTCTTGCGCATACCAACACTCTTGCCAATATGATGTTCGGCGCTATCTCGGGCTCGGGCGTTGCAGCAGCTTCAGCCATGGGCACAATAATAGGACCCCTTGAGGAAAAGGAGGGCTACGGCAAGGACTATTCCGCCTCGGTAAATATAGCCACCGCGCCTACGGGACTTCTCATACCTCCAAGCAATGTGCTCATCACCTTTTCGCTTGTGAGCGGCGGCACATCCGTTGCGGCTCTCTTTATGGCAGGCTATATTCCGGGCATATTGTGGGGCTTAGCCTGCATGATAGTTGCCTTTATAATAGCAGCCAAGAGGGGCTACAAGAGCAGTCAGCGCTACAGCGCCAAGGAGGGCGTCAGGATAGTTTTTGACGCTCTGCCCAGCCTCCTGCTCATAGTCATAGTTATAGGCGGTATCGTAAAGGGCATATTCACCGCTACGGAGGGCTCCGTAGTGGCTGTGGTATACAGCCTCATACTTTCGTTTATTTACAGGACTATAAAGGTAAAGGACCTCTACGAGATAATAAAGACGAGCGCCGAAACAACGGGCATAATAGTATTTCTTATAGGCGTATCGAGCATCATGGCTTGGGTGATGGCATTTACGAGCATACCCTCCGCCATATCCTCCGCGCTTCTGGGCATAAGCAGCAATAAGGTCATAATTCTCCTTATCATAAATATAGTGCTTCTCTTTGTAGGCACATTCATGGATATAACGCCCGCTATCCTTATATTCACGCCCATATTCCTGCCCGTGTGCGAGGAGCTTGGCATGGACTCTATACAGTTCGGCATAATGCTTGTGCTCAACCTCTGCATAGGCACTATAACACCGCCCGTAGGCAATATACTCTTTGTGGGCGTGAGAGTGGCAAAGACAAAAATAGAGCAGGTCGTAAAGCCTCTGCTTGCATATTACGGCGTTATATTTGCCGTGCTTATGCTCGTAACCTTCGTGCCTGCCATATCTATGTTTCTACCCCGACTTCTGGGATATTAAAAATTACAATAACTAAAATAAGCAATAAAAATCCCCCTAAGCCGGGGGATATTTATTATAATAATGTTTTTATCCTCTCACCTGTCCGCTGCCGTATATTATATACTTTGTGGTGGTGAGCTCTTTAAGCCCCATAGGACCTCTGGCATGAAGCTTTTGTGTGCTTATGCCTATTTCAGCGCCGAAGCCGAACTCGTTGCCGTCCGTAAAGCGTGTGGAAGCGTTTGCGTATACTGCGGCGGAGTCTACCTCGCTTAAAAATTTCTGCGTATTGCTGTAGCTTTCGCTCACTATACATTCGGAGTGTCCCGTGGAGTATTTTGCAATGTGCTCTATTGCCTCGTCAACATCTGCGACAACCTTCACAGCAAGTATATAGTCGAGGTATTCCGTTGCCCAGTCATCCTCAACAGCGTCCTTCACATCGTTTACTATAGCCTTTACAGCCTCGTCGCCTCTTATTTCAACATTCTTTTCACGGAGCGCCTTTATAACGGGCGGAAGGAATTTCTCCGCTATATTCCTGTGCACAAGGAGGGTTTCCGCAGCGTTGCAGACGCCCGGTCTCTGCGCCTTTGCGTTCACCGTTATATTGACAGCCTTTTCTATATCCGCGCTCTCGTCCACGAATATATGGCAGTTACCCACGCCCGTTTCTATTACGGGCACCGTGGAATTTTTGACAACGCTCTGTATGAGCCCCGCTCCGCCTCTGGGAATGAGCACGTCTATATATCCGTTCATTTTCATCATTTCGGTTGAGCTCTCTCTGGAGGTGTCCTCCACAAGCTGAACTATGTCGCTCTCAAAGCCGAGCGCCTTTATTTTGTCCCTGAAAAGCTTTATTATGGCAATATTGGAATTTATGGCGTCCTTTCCGCCTCTGAGTATAACTGCGCTGCCTGCCTTTATGCAAAGCCCGAAGGCGTCGGATGTAACATTGGGTCTTGCTTCATATATTATGCCTATAACGCCCATAGGTACCCTCTTTTGGCCTACAATAAGCCCGTTCGGCAGAGTGCGCATATTGAGCATTTCGCCCACGGGGTCGGGCAGGGTGGCTATTTGTTCAAGACTGTCCGCCATGGCGGCTATCCTGCCCTCGTCAAGTATGAGCCTGTCTATTATAGAGGGCTTTAAGCCTGCGCTTCTGCCGTTTTCAAGGTCAATGGCATTTGCCTTTATTATATCCCTGCTGTTTTCATTAAGCGCCTTTGCGCAGCCTCTTAATATGCTGTTCTTTTCGTCCGTTGTGAGCTTTGCAAGAGCTCTTTTGGCTTTTTTGGCTCTTTCGCCCGTCTCCTTTAATGTCATTTCATTTCCTCCTTATTCCCTTTTCGGTAACTATCATATCCACACTCACATCGTGTTCATCTTTAGGCAGCTTATCGGCAAGCTGTTTTTCAAAGCACACTCCCGCAGCCGCCATATATGTGTTTTCGCTTAGATATCTGTCATAATATCCTCCGCCGTAGCCTATTCTGTAAAAGTCGCCGTCGAAGGCGAGCCCGGGAACTATTATAAGCGTACTGCTGTCGGAGAGTACGATTTTATTTTCGTCATATTCGGGCGAGGGTATGCCGTATCTGTCCTTTACAAGCCCGTCAACAGAATTTATGGCTATAAACACCATATCGCTCCGATCCTCTCTCACGCAGGGCAGGGCAGTGCTCTTGCCGTCCGCAAGCGCTCTTTTTATCAATTTTGTCGTGTCTATTTCAGAGCCGAAGCTGTAAAAACAGAATATTTTTTCGGCTTTTCCGTACTCGGGAGCGTCATAAAATGCTTCGGTTATTTCTCCCTTAAGTCCCCGTCTTATTGCCTTGTATTTCTTTCTTATATCGCTTTTATCCAATGTTGCCACCCACAAACAAAGTGCCTATTTTTCTGCCCTCCAGTATGTCGTAAACTATATCGGGGTCGTCGCCCGAGGCAATTACCATGCTGACATTTTTCTTTCCCAGATAGTCCGCAGCCTTTACCTTTGTTATCATTCCGCCCGTGCCGAGCCTCGACGAGGAGCCTCCCGCAAGCGAATATATCTCGTCCGTTATCTTGGGCACGGTGTCTATCATCTCGGCGCTGCTGTCCTTGTTGGGATCGCCCGTGTACATGCCGTCTATGTCGGAGAGTATAACGAGAAGATCGCTTTTTATGAGCGCCGCAACATATGATGAAAGCGTGTCGTTGTCCGAAAACTCGTTGAACTCGTCCGTTGAAATGGTGTCGTTTTCGTTCACTATGGGTATTACGCCCATTTCAAGGAGCTTGTTTATAGTGTTCAAGGCGTTGCGCCTTTTTATTTCGGCGTCAAATACGGGCTTTGTGAGCAGTATTTGAGCCACCTTCTGATTGTATTCGCTGAAAAATTTTTCGTACATCTGCATTAGCAAAGCCTGTCCCACAGCCGACGCCGCCTGCTTGCCGACTATATCCCTCGGTCTTTCAAGCCCCAGCTTCTCCGCGCCTATGGCTATTGCTCCCGAGGACACAAGCACGGTCTCTATGCCCTTGTTTGTAAGGTCTGTGAGCATTTTTGAAAGGCGGTCTATTTTCTTTAAATTAAATCTGCCGTTTTCATATGTAAGAGAGGTGGTGCCCACCTTTACAACTATTCTTTTGCAGTCCTTAAGCTTTTCTCTGTAATTCATTTTCTTTTCTCCCAAAATTTATATTTATGGCTATAACGCCCATAAGTATGAGCAATATGCCTATTATGCCCGATATCGTCAGAGGCTGATGAAGTATGAACACGCTCACCATTACGCCCACGGCAGGCTCCGCCGTGGCGAGTATTGACGCCGTGCCCGATTCTATGCCCGAAAGCCCCTTTGTGTAGAGCAG
>CANRNM010000036.1 GCA_947631975.1 uncultured Clostridia bacterium | reverse complement strand
CCATTCACCTATTTCCTCTTTTTCGACTTTGGCACAGGCAGCTCCTCATACATAGCGTTGAACAGACCCGTCAAAAACTCTTTATTGTCGACCTCGTCCACCAACAGCATTTCTTTTGCGCCCTCATAGGGCAATTCATATTTAGCTGTCGGCATATAGTTTATTGCCGCCTTTATCGGTTTCACAAGCAGCCTGTCATCATATATACCGCCTACGATTTTACCGTGGTAATATATTATAAATTCTCCCATCATAGCCCGATATGTAATTTCATCCAATTCTGATAACTGCCCTAAAATAAATTCTAAATATTCTTTACTTGATGCCATAATTTCACCTCAGATCCTAATAGTCATTATTTCACATACCGCTCATAGCGGCATTGTTCAACGACCTTATCTCCCAATAAAGTGATTGCCTTCTGCGGGCACAAGCTTATACAGCGGTAACACATGGTACACCGTCCCTTTGCGGAAGCCTTATTGTTTTTTACCATAAGGTTTTTCATGGGGCATAGGCGCACACACAGACCGCACCCCGTACAGCTGCCGTTGATTTTTATTTTATCGGAATAATATTTTGTCTTTTTACTAAACCATAGCCGCTGACCGAAAAGCCCCGCAAGCCTGTCGCATAAAAACAATCCGTCCTTCGGAAACCTGCCTTTCTTTATATTGTCTGCCCATTTTTCTATTTTACTGTCCGCAGCCTTTATTATCTCGCGATTTTCCTCAACGGACTTTTTCAAAAGACCTACATCACAAACGGAGTCGGGCATTTTTATATGCAAGCCGCCAACAACTTCTGCGCCGTATTTTTTCAATAACCGTGCGCAGCAGCCTGCGCCGTCCCCGCTGAACAATCCCATTGTTGCCGCACAAAGCACCTTTTTGTCCTTCCAAAGCCCCGAATGTTTCTTTATAAAATCTCTTACCATAACAGGAGCATTTGAAAATTGAATAGGGTATGCCAATATAATAAAATCATGCTTTGACAATTCATCAACGGCATCCTCTTTTTCAATAGGGATCGCCTGCGCGTTTTCGTCAAGCAAATGTATCAATTTTTCAATGCAGTGTTTTGTGTTTCCCGTTCCGCTTAAATATATACCCAACATAATGAAATACCCCGTCCGTCTCTTTTGCGCTTGTTTTCTCTTTTTTTCTATTATAACAAATAAAACGATTCATTTCAATTCAAAACTCAAAATACAAAAACCGTTTGCGCACTTGCAAACGGTTTAAAAAATTATTTGTTTTTATAATGACCTCTGCATGAATATATTTCTACAACATTATTTTCAAGTATGGTGTAAACAAGTCTGTCCTTTTCGTTTATACGCCTTGAAAAATAGTTTTTAAAATCGCCCTTCATCTGTTCGGGTTTACCGATACCGTTTAAGGCTCCGTTTCTCATGATGTCGGCAATAAGCTGATTTATTTTTTTAAGCGTTTTCCTGTCCTGACTTTGCCAATACAGATATTCCTCCCACGCCTGCTCGGTAAACTGCGTTCTACTCATTTTCCATAGCCTCTAATTCTTCCATGGATTTTGTAACGATTTTTCCTTCTCTTGCCTGTTCAATGGAACGGTTGAGCTTGTAGATATATTCCGCGTTGTTTTTTAATCTCATAAGTTCATTATATTCATTTTCACTTATCAGCACCACATTTTCCTGCTTTGGTCTTGTGATTATAATGCTGTCTCCCGAAAGGGCTTTGTCAATATAATGTTTAAGATTGGCTTTCAAATCGGTAGCCACGGTAGCTGTGATCATTTTTTTCAACCTCCTTATAATATATCATATTAAATATCGTTTTCAATACCTGATTCTGTATTTATTATAATCTTTTTTTTCCCAAAATGCAATAGTAATTTCAGTAAAAATAATGCTGCACTTCGATTTGCGCCTCATATCACAAAGACTATATTTTATAAATCATCTTTTTCACGCCGTCTGCGCCTTATTCTGACGCATTTTGTCAATTAATTTTTGTATGATTTTAATCATTCCCGCCTTGTCGTTTGTTGACATTTTATTGTTGTTATGTTAAAATATTATGGATATACTATGTCTGGGTATTATTACATAGAGGAGCAGGGCATATTTATGAAAAAATTCGGAAAATTATTTTTAATATTTTTTATATGCATATTATGTATTTCAGCCGTCAGCATAGGCGTTATATATTTTAGATTCATATCCGAGCGCATATATAAGGACAGCACGGACAATCTGGAGGAAATATACAGTCAGGTGAATCGTTCGTTCGGTATGTTTGTGGAAAGAAACTGGGGTCTTTTGGAAAGCTGGGACAAAAGCTCTGTGCTCTTGGATGAAAACGCAAGCAATTTCCCCGATTTTATTACCAAGGAAAAGGAATACTGGGGCTTCTCCGATTTCTATTTCATTTCTTCCGACGGAAGCTTCATGTCTGTAGAAGGCACCAAGGGCAATATGGACATGGGCGAGGAATGGAGCGAGCTTACAGAGAATAAGGAGCCCGTCATGAGCGAAGCCTATCCCGAGGGCAAGGATGTAACCGTGTTTGCTATTCCCGCAGAGCATGGGGCGCATAATGGCTTTGAATATGATGCCATAGCCTTAAGCTATACAAATGCGGACATGGCAAGCTCTCTTGATGTGGACGCATTTTCGGGCAAGGCAAAGTGCTTTATAATAAACACAGACGGAAGCATAATTCTCTCAACACAGACGGGAGGCAATATATACAGCAACTATCTTGTCTATCTTAAGGGCGCTTCCGACCTTTCCGAAGAGGAGCTTTCAGCCCTCCAAAATGAATGGGCAAAGGGCAGCACGGGCATAGTAAGGTGCAGGATAGGCGATGAAGACCACTGTATACTCTATCAGCCCGTAAGCTACAGAGATTATATACTTTTGAGCTCCGTGCCACAGAATGCGGTAAGCGCGGGCTTCCTTTCCGTTCAGAAAATAACAGTGGATGTTCTGGCTGCCATATTCCTTCTTCTGGGCTCCGTTGTCATTGCTCTGCTTCTTATGAGGGGTCATAGCCTTTCGCGCAAGAGCAAGCTCGAGCTCCAGTACCGCGAGCGTATGTTTGATGTGCTTTCAAACAGCGTGGACGATTTTTTTGTAATGCTGGATGCCGAAAATTGGCAGGTGGACTATATAAGTCCCAATATAGAGAGGCTTCTGGGAATTCCCGTGGCGGACGCTCTCAAGGATATAAGAGTGCTTGAAAAATGCGCCGTGGCGGACGACGATATAGTAATACCCAAGGACGAGCTTGAAAATATCCCCCTCCAGGGCAGCCGTTCATGGGAATACGAATATATGCATCAGGGCACGGGCGAGCGCAGATGGTACAGAATGACTATGTATCACTTGAGCATACAGGATGTGAGAAAATATATACTTGTCATGTCCGACCGCACCTTAGACCTTCAGATGAATCAAAAACTGCGTGAGGCGCTTAATGCGGCGCAGAGCGCAAACGAGGCAAAGAGCAACTTCCTTTCGAATATGTCTCATGACATAAGAACGCCCATGAACGCCATAGTGGGATTTTCAATGCTCCTTGAAAAGGAAGCCGAGAACCCCGACAAGGTGAGGGAATACACGCGTAAGATAACTGCCTCCAGCCACCACCTTTTGAGCCTTATAAACGATGTGCTGGATATGAGCAAGATAGAGAGCGGAAAAACGTCGCTCAATGTGGATATATTCAGTCTGCCCGAGCTTCTGGACGAGCTGAACATAATAATCATGCCGCAGGCAAAGGCTAAAAAACAGCAGTTTAGGATAAATGTTCAGGGCGCTCCGCCCGAACAGCTTGTGGGCGACAAGCTTAGGCTCAATCAGATACTTATCAATCTTATGGCAAACGCCATAAAGTATACGCCCGAGGGCGGAAAGATAGATTTCAATGTCAGAGAGATACCGAGTCCGGCTCCGCAGTATGTTACTCTGCGCTTTGATGTGCAGGACAACGGTATAGGCATGAGCGAGGAATTTTGCAAAAAGGTATTCAATCCCTTCAGCAGGGAGATAAGTTCCGTTACAAATAAGGTTCAGGGCACGGGTCTTGGCATGGCTATCACCAAAAACCTTGTTGACCTTATGGGCGGTATAATAAGCGTTGAAAGCAAGCAGGGCGAGGGCAGCACCTTTACCGTTGAGCTTTCGTTCGTGCTCCCCGACCAGACTCATTCCGAGGAATGGTTTGCCCGCAAGATAAGCCGTATGCTTGTTGCGGATGACGAGCTGGATATATGCCTTAACATTAAAGAGCTTATGCGCGATACGGGAGTGGACGTGTCCTTTGTTACCGACGGACAGTCCGCTGTGGATTCAGCCGTGCGCGCCCATAACGAGGGCAGCGACTTCGGCGTTATACTGCTGGATTGGAAGATGCCCGGCATGGACGGCGTTCAGACGGCTAGGAAAATACGAAGCGCCATAGGCGAGGATGTGCCAATACTTGTGCTCACCTCTCACGACTGGGAGGATATAGAGGCAGAAGCCAGGAAGGCGGGCATAAACGCTTTTATGTCAAAGCCGTTCTTTGTTTCGTCGTTCATACAGACCATTGCGCCGCTTTTTGAGGAGGAAGAAGCAAAGAGCGAGCCCGAGCCTTCCGCATCGGAAAACATTATGCAGGGCAAGCGCTTCCTCATTGCGGAGGATAACGAGCTCAATGCCGAAATACTCATGGAAATACTTAGCATGGAGGGCGTAGACTGTGAGCTTGCGTCAAACGGTCTTGAAGCCGTCGAGATGTTCAGCCGCTCCGAGCCCGGCTATTATGATTTGATACTTATGGATGTACAGATGCCCGTTATGAACGGTTACGAGGCTACAAGACAGATACGCTCTTCGGCTCATCCCGAGGCAAGGACCATACCCATAGCCGCCATGACGGCAAATACATTCGCCGAGGATGTGCGCAACGCCATGGACGCGGGAATGGACGGACATCTTGCAAAGCCGATAGATATGAACGCCGTAAGAGAGCTTGTAGGTAAACTTCTGGGCAGAAAATAAAGAGGGGGCGCAAAACGAAGCTTAGGAGGATATATTTGATGAAGAATAAAAAACTGTTTCTGACAGCGGTCCTCATTCTGGCTCTTGCCATGCCCGCCTGCGGTGTGGGAAGGACTGAAAATGCCAATACGCCCGTTACTCTTACTCTCATGGGCAAGAAAAGCGACCTTGCCAAGAGCTATATGCAGAGCATATTTGATCAATATGAAACGGCGACGGGCAATAAACTCGATATAATATCCTACGAGGACTCCGAGTTTGAAACGGAAGCCGCAGCCAAATTCAATGCGGGAGATGTCCCCGATATATTCATGCATTTCAATAATGAAGACCTCAACCGCTTTGATACAGAAAACAATTTTTATTATCTCAACAATGAAAAATGGGTGAGCGACCTCACGGACGGCGCGCGGGATTACTGCACCAATGCGGACGGAGAGCTTCTCGGTCTGCCGTTCTGGGAAAATTCGGTCTCGGGCTGTTATTACAACAAGACCATACTTGACAGTCTTGGGCTCAAGCCTGCCGAAAATCAGACGGAGTTTGATATGCTCTGTCAGGCGCTCGCTGATGCGGGCTATACGCCCATATGCTGGGCTGCCGACGGCTGTTCGTGGATGCCGCAGTTCGGGCTTGACCCCGTGTTTGCGGATGCTCCAGAAATGCTTGAAAAAATAAATAAAAATGAAATAGGCTATTCCGATATCCCCGAGGTTACAAATATGGTTCGCTGGCTTAGCGATGCCGCAGGGAAGGGCTGGTTCGGAGATGATTATTTCCATATCGGCTGGTCGGATATAAGCGATGAGATGAGCTCGGGAAGGGCAGTAATGACATTCATATGGGACACATGGTTCTATACGGACTTTGCCAAGGACGGCAAATATTCCGTGGACGACTTTGCGCTCATGCCCGTTTTCCTCAATACAGCCGAGAACGGCACATACGAGGGCGGAAACCTCAATATGATGATGGCTAATAAAAACAGCGGGCATCTTGACAAGGCGCTTGAATTTCTTTCCTTCTGCGCCGACAGTAAAAATTATAATATAGCCTTTGACGGCATTTCCACCGTAAACTGCTTCAAGGGTCAGACTACCAACATACAGTCCGAAATGGTAACGGACGCAGCCGATTCCATAGCCAAAAACGAGCGCGTTTCCACCGCGGCGTCCCGAGTAACGGGCTACAGCGCCGAGGATATGGTGAGCGCACTCAACAGCCTTTTCCATAAGGAGATAAGCGTAAACGAGTGTGTCAGACTTATGGATGAATACAGAGTAACGCAAGCCAAAAAGCAGGGCATGGAAGGATTTTAATGTCAACATTTTATCGAAAAAAAACGACCCCGATATTTGCGGGGTCGTTTTTAAGTTCAAAATATTTTTCACATAAGATGCTTTGAATTGAATATCCTCACGGGGAGCTTTTCGGGCTTTATCTTTTCAAGCACCCTTGCCGTATAATACGCGTCGCCCAGAGCGTTGTGGAACTGCTTGTCCTCGTCCGTCTTTATTTCAAGCGCCTCAACGGCATTTTTAAGCCCTATAGTTCCGCCCTTGCTGAATTTGAGATATTTCGTAGCTATTTTTTGTATATCCACATATTCTATTATAATGGGCGGCTTCACTATGTTGTTGAATGTTACGTTTCTGTACAGCGCCTTTATGTCGCTGTAGCCCCATGTGCCCAGCACGGTGTCGTCGCCAAGAAAGGCTCTGAATTTCCTGTAAGCCTCCGTAAAGCGCGGAGCGTATATGAAGTCCTCGTTTTTAAAGCCCGTTATCTTTTCCACATAGGGATGTATGCGGGGATAAAGAGTAGGCTTGATGTATATATTAAATTTGTCGGATACCTTAAAGTCCTTGTCTATCTTTACGGCGCCGATCTGTATTATTTCAAAACGGCAGTCGGGGTTAGGCTCTGCGTTGCCGTCGCCGAAGTCGAAAGCCTGATTAAATTCCAAATCTATTACTGTCAGCATATTTTCTCCTATTCCGCAATAACCTTCTTTGCCGTCTCGGCAAAGGCGTTTACCGCTTTGGTTCTGTAAGCGCCCTCTCTGTACGCTATCACGAGCGTCCAGTTGAGATCATGAGAGAGCGTATAATATTTGGGCGGGTTTGAAAGCCCCGAAAATCTTACATAGCTTTCGGGCACAAAGCTGAAGCCCATGCCCGCCGCGGAAAGTCTCAATGAAGTTTCTATGCTTGCCGTTTCAAGCAGTATTTTCGGCTTGAAGTTTTCGCTGTTGAATATGCTGTCCGCTATCTGCCTTAGCCTCTGGCTTGAATGAAGCAGTATGAACTGCTCGTTTTTCAAGTCGTCAAGCTCTATCTGCGGATATTCTGCCTCTGTATTCACGCCCTTGGGCGGAGTAAAGTCGGGCGGAGCGGCAATATATATGTTTTCCTTTTTTATTGCGTCATATTCTATGCCCTTCGACTTTATTGGCAGGTTTAGAAGGCATATATCTACCTGACCTCTCAGGAGCATATCCTCAAGCTCCGATGAAGTCCTTTCCGTTATTATAAGCTCGATCCCGGGATAAGCCTTCTTGAAAACGGGCAGAATGGCGGGCAGGGGGCTGTTTGCCTTGGACGGCGTGAGCCCTATGTTTACTCTGCCTATTTTAAGGTCGGATATGTCCTCAAAGCTTTTGCGCATATTTGCCACAATGTTCATTATAGCTTTCACGGAATTGATATAAAGCTCTCCCTCGTATGTGAGAGAAAGGGGTATCGTATTTCTGTCGAAAAGCGTAACTCCGAGCTGTCCCTCAAGTCTGTTTATGTACTGCGAGAGGGAGGGCTGGGATATAAAAAGCTTCTTAGCCGCCTTAGAAAAGCTTTTTTCCTCGTTTATAGCCAGCACATATTCAAATTCCTTCAAATCCATAAAAATTCCTCCTTATAGGAAAAGGCTTATAAATGGTATATAATAAATAGTATTTTAAATTATTTTGTCTTTATAGTACAATAAAATATAATGAATTACAAGTAATTTTCAAAAATTTTTTTAAAAATTTTGCAGGAGGTTATATAAAAATGAGCAGATTTGACGAAATCAATGAACTTATCGCCAAAATGCAGGAGGAGCCTTCGCAGGCTAAAAAAAGGCTTGAAGCGCTCTTTGACGAACACAGCTTTGTAGAGCTCGGTTCCTTCAATACCGACGCGGGCGTCGTTACGGGCTACGGCACCATAGAGGGCAAGCTCTGCTACGCTTATTCGCAGGAGGGCGTTGTCAATGAAAAGCATGCCAAGAAGATAGCGGACTGCTATACTCTCGCGCTTAAAATGGGCTGTCCGGTCATAGCCGTTATGGATTCTGCGGGCATTGCCCTTGAGGACGGCTTTTCGACAATGGATTCCTTCGGCGTTATGTTCAAGTCCCAGGCGGCGGCAAGCGGAGTTATACCGCAGATAAGCATAGTTGTCGGCAACTGCCTTGGCATAAGCACATTTCTGCCCACACTTTCGGACTTTGTCATAATGTCCGAGGAAAATGCAAAGCTCTTTATGCTTAGCCCCTCCATATATGCGGGACTTGACGGCAAGGCTTCAAGCTATGAGGACATAGGCGGAGCCGAGGCGCTTTCGGCAAAGGGACTTGTACATTTTGAGTGCGCCAATGAAAAAGCCTGCTATGAAAAGGCAAGAGAGCTTGTAGACCTTCTGCCTTCAAATAACCTTGAGGAATACAGCATAAAGGAAACCACGGACGACCTCAACAGAACGGATGAGGCGCTCAACGCCATAGTTCCCGAGGACAACAAAACTCCCGTGGATATGAAGGCTATAATTTGCTCCGTTGCCGACAACAATATGTTCACGGAGGTCAGCGAGCACAATGCGCAGAATGTCGTTACGGGCTTTGTAAGGCTTGACGGCATCACAACGGGCATAATAGCCAATCAGGGACTTATAGACATAGACGGAGTGAAGAAGGCGGGAGAATTTGTGAATATATGCGACGCCTTCAACATACCCCTTGTTACGTTTACCGATGTGGAGGGCTACAGCCGTCTGCATGTGGATGAACAGAGCGATGTAATAAAATACAGCGCAAAGCTTGCCTTTGCCTTTGCAAACGCCACCGTGCCCAAGATAAACGTAGTCATAAGAAACGGCATAGGAAATGCCTTCCTTGTTATGAATTCAAAGCACATAGGCGCGGATATAGTTTACGCTTGGCCCTCGGCAAGCATAGCACTTGTGAGCAAGGAGGCGGCTACAAAGGTCATAAATATCCCCGAGGCGAGATTCAACGAGATATCAACGCCCTATAAGATAGCCTCCGACGGCTATATAGACGCCGTTATTATTCCCGCGACCACCAGAAAGAGAATACTCATAGCCCTTGAGATGCTTCTCACAAAGAGAGAAAACATAGTTGCAAAGAAGCATTCAAGCATTGAATTTTAAGGGGTGAAATATATGGAAATGGTTCTTACAGAGGGTCTCATGGTTACTATACTGGGCTTCTCCACCGTTTTTTTGGTGCTTATATTCATAAGCATAATACTTGCGGTCTTCGGCAAGATAGCCAATAACGCATCAAAGACGGCAAAGACCAACGAAAGACCCGTAAAGGCTGTCTCCGCCGCTCCCGCTGAGAAGGAAGAGAGCGCCGAGGACATATCGGAGCTTATAGCGGTTATAACAGCTGCCATTGCTGCAAGCGAGAAAGAAAAGGGCAATGAAGACATAGGTCCCGACAAGCTGGTTGTCAGGAGCTTAAGGAAGATAAATTCATGGAACAAGGAAACTATATTTGAACAGCAGCACAGTTCATTGCTTTAATTACAGGGAGGAAATAAAGACATGAAAAATTACAGAATAACGGTTAACGGAAACACATACGACGTTCAGGTAGAGGAACTCGGCGCAGCGGCGCAGAGCGCGAGCGTTCAGAGCTCGGCTCCCGCAGCACAGAGCGCGAGCGTCCGGAGCACGGCTCCCGCGCCTGCGGCACAGAGCGCGGAGGGTACGCCCGTAAGTGCGCCCATGCCCGGCAATATACTTGACATAAAGGTGAATGTAGGCGACAGCGTAGCTGCCGAGCAGGTCGTTGTCGTGCTTGAGGCAATGAAGATGGAAAACGACATAGTTACTCCCGTTGCGGGCAAGGTTACTGCCATCAATGTATCTAAGGGTCAGTCGGTCAACTCCGGCGATGTACTTATAACTGTTGCAGGTTAATGATCCCGTAGGAGGAAAAGCTTTATGTTTGCTATGTTAGGTGATGCTGTGCTTGACTTCCTGTCAAATTCAGGCTTTGCACAGTTCTTTATAGGAGATAATTACAAATTTCTTATAATGATCGCGGTATCATTGTTCTTCATGTACCTTGCTATTGCTAAGAAATTCGAGCCTCTTTTGCTTCTGCCCATTTCATTCGGTATGCTTCTTGCAAACCTTCCCAACAGCGGACTTATGAATGAGCCCATAAAAGAGCTTATAAATGTTATCGGCATAGATATGGAATCACAGATGCCCATGCTTGCACAGGTGCCGGGCGAGACCGTTACAAACGGCGGACTTCTCTGGTATATATTCCAGGGCGATGCTCTGGGCATATTCCCGCCGCTCATATTCATGGGCGTGGGCGCTCTTACGGATTTCGGTCCCCTTATAGCCAATCCCAAGAGCCTTATACTCGGCGCTGCGGCGCAGTTCGGCATATTCGCTGCCTTCATGGGCGCTCTTGCTCTGGGCTTCACTCCCGAGCAGGCGGCTTCGATAGGCATCATAGGCGGAGCAGACGGCCCCACGGCTATATTCACAGCCACACAGCTTGCTCCCCAGCTACTTTCCAGAATAACGGTCGCAGCCTATTCATACATGGCGCTGATACCTATCATTCAGCCGCCCATAATGAGACTTCTTACCACCAAGAAGGAAAGAATGATAAAAATGGAGCAGTTAAGACCCGTGTCTCAAAGGGAAAAGATACTTTTCCCCATAATCACGGCTATGCTCGTTATACTTATACTGCCCGATACGGCTTCGCTTATAGGTATGCTCATGCTCGGCAATCTCTTCAGAGAATCGGGCGTTACACAAAAGCTTGCCGTTCACGCTTCCGAAGCCCTTATGTACTGCGTCAGCATATTCATAGGCATAAGCGTGGGCGCTACCACAAGGGCAGACCAGTTCTTACAGCTTGAAACGATAAAGATACTTGTTTTGGGACTTGCCGCTTTCGCCTTCTCTACGGCGGCAGGCGTTATATTCGGCAAGATAATGTGCAAGCTTACGGGAGGAAAGGTCAATCCTCTTATAGGCGCCGCGGGCGTGTCCGCTGTTCCTATGGCGGCAAGAGTCGCGCAGAAGGTCGGACAGGAGGAAAACCCCAACAACTATCTTCTTATGCACGCTATGGGTCCCAATGTTGCGGGCGTTATAGGCTCTGCAATAGCGGCAGGCATTTTCTTATCACTTTACAGATAAAAGGGAGGTTATATTTATGGCAAAGCCTATCAAAATATGCGACTGTACTTTAAGAGACGGTCAGCAGTCGCTTATAGCTACCAGAATGAGAATAGAGGATATGCTCCCTATTCTGGACAAGATGGATAAGGTCGGCTTCGGCGCAGTAGAGGTATGGGGCGGCGCAACATTCGATTCCTGCCTCAGATATCTCAAGGAGGACCCATGGGAAAGACTTAGGAAGTTCCGTTCGGCTTTCAGCAACACTAAGCTTCAGATGCTTCTCAGAGGTCAGAATATACTTGGCTACAGACATTATGCCGATGATGTTGTGGACGCCTTTGTAAGAAAGAGCATTGAAAACGGTATAGACATACTCAGAATTTTTGACGCACTCAACGATGCCAGAAATCTTGAAACGGCAGTCAAAGCAGTAAAGAAGGAAAACGGCGCTCATGCCCAGCTTGCAATAAGCTATACCTTGAGCGATGTGCATACGCTTGAATACTATGTCAAGCTTGCAAAGAGCTACAGAGATATGGGTGCGGACTCCATATGCATAAAGGATATGGCAGGACTTCTTCTTCCGCAGCCCGCATACGACCTCGTAAAGGCAATAAAGGAGGAAGTAGACCTTCCCCTCGAGGTCCACAGCCACTATACGAGCGGCGTTGCTTCGATGACCTACTTAAAGGCTATAGAAGCGGGAGCAGATATAGTAGATACGGATATGTCGCCTCTCAGCATGGGTACGGCGCAGCCTGCAACGGAGGTCATGGTCGCTGCATTGAAGGGTACGGAGTACGACACGGGACTTGACGAAAACCTCCTCAAGGAAATTTCGGACTACTTCAAGCCCATAAGAGAAGAAGCCATAGAAAGCGGACTTTTAAGCACAAAGGTGCTCTCCGTGGACATTGCAACGCTTCTCTATCAGGTGCCGGGCGGTATGCTTTCAAACCTTGTAAGCCAGCTTAAAAACGCCAAAGCAGAGGATAAATACGACGAGGTATTAAAGGAAATACCCAGAGTTAGAGCCGACCTCGGCTATCCTCCTCTCGTTACGCCCTCAAGCCAGATAGTCGGCACACAGGCTGTGCTCAATGTGCTTATGGGCGAGCGCTATAAGATGGTTCCCAAGGAAACAAAGGATATAGTAAGAGGTATGTACGGAAGAACGCCCGTGCCTATCTCCGAGGATATAAGAAAGAAAATAATAGGCGATGAGGAGCCTATAACCTATCGTCCCGCAGACAAGATAGCTCCCGAGCTTGAAAAGCTCGAGCAGGAAATGCGCGACTATAAGGAAAAGGAAGAGGATGTGTTGAGCTACGCTCTTTTCCCGCAGCAGGCCATGGATTTCTTCCGCTTCAGACAGGCTCAGAAATTCGGCATAGACCCCAACCTCGCCGATGTGGATAATAAGGTCTATCCGGTATAAATCATATAATAAAACAACTTTAAGAGCAGCCAAAACAGCTGCTCTCTGCGTATCAATAAAATATTTTTTTTACCCTTCAGTCGCCTTGCGGGTATCAGAACTTTCCCTTCGGGAAAGCGATGCCTTACGGCATCGTCGGATTAATCTTTCCGATTCAAATGCCAGCTTCCCTGCTTCGCAAGGACGCCTTATAATGTGAATACCGCGGAGGAATAGGCTTACCGTTAGAATTTAGAACATTTTTAGCCGTCCTTTAGCCCGCTAGGGCTAAGGGAAGGGGGACCAACCGAAGGTTGGTGGAAGGGTCTTGTTTGTATAAAGATACTTTTTCGATAGTCTGAGAGCAGCCAAAACAGCTGCTCTTTTCATCTCCCAAAATTTTTTAAAAAATATATGGAAAATATATGAAGTCTGTGTTATAATCAAATTACAATAAGAATTTATTATGGAGGTATTCAAAAATGGGCATTAAATTAAAATTAAACGGTATCAAAAATTTTGTAAGAGAGGACGAGCTTCCCAAGATAGAGCCTGCCGTTAAAATGGCAAGCGACCTTCTTTATTCGGGCAAGGGCGCAGGCAACGACTTTATCGGCTGGGTAAATCTCCCCTTTGATTACGACAAGGAAGAATTTGAAAGAATGAAGGCTGCCGCAAAGAAGATACAGTCCAACAGCGAGGTTCTCGTTGTCATAGGTATCGGCGGTTCATATCTCGGCGGCAGAGCCGCTCTTGACTTCATCAACGGCAACAACTACAACAACAAGAAGCATCCGGGTCTTCCCGATATCTACTTTGTGGGCAACAGCATAAGCTCCGACTACTTAAGCGATATAATCGAGATGATAGGCGACAGAGATTTCTCAATCAATGTTATATCCAAGTCGGGAACTACTACGGAGCCCGCTATCGCTTTCAGAATTTTCAAAAAGATGATAGAGGACAAGTACGGCAAGGAGGGCGCAAAGGACAGGATATTTGCCACCACAGACAAGGCAAGGGGCGCGCTCAAATCTCTTGCAGACCAGGAGGGCTATGAAACATTCGTTATAACCGACGACATCGGCGGAAGATTTTCCGTTCTTACTCCCGTAGGCATACTTCTTATGGCAGCAGCGGGCATAGATGTTGACGCAGTCATGAAGGGCGCGGCAGACGCGGCAAATCAGTATAAGAACGACGACCTTATGAATAACGACTGCCTCAAGTATGCGGCTCTCAGAAATATACTCTACAGAAAGGGCAAGTGCGTTGAGATACTTGCAAACTACGAGCCTTCGCTCACAATGTTCGGCGAGTGGTACAAGCAGCTCTTTGCAGAGTCCGAGGGCAAGGATCAGAAGGGCATATTCCCCGTAAGCGCAAACTTCTCTACAGACCTTCACTCCATAGGTCAGTTCATACAGGACGGCTCCAGAAATCTCTTTGAGACCGTGCTTTGGATAGAGAATGCAAAAAAGGACATAGTTATTGAGTCCGATGCCGAAAACCTTGACGGACTTAACTTCCTTGCAGACAAGAGCATACAGTATGTCAATTCAAAGGCATACGGCGGAACATTCCTCGCTCATGTTGACGGCGGAGTTCCCACTATGGTCATTGAGATCGAAAAGGCAGACGCTTATAACTTCGGTCAGATAGTTTACTTCTTTGAGAAGGCTCTTGCTATAAGCGGCTATCTCTTAGGCGTCAATCCGTTCGATCAGCCCGGCGTTGAAGCATATAAGAAAAATATGTTCGCCCTTTTGGGTAAGCCCGGCTATGAGGAGCAAAAGGCAGAGCTCGAAGCAAGATTACAGTAATTCAATAAGTTTCAATATGTTATTTTCCTTAAACGGGAGAGCGATGCTCTCCCGTTTTTGTGTGCTGATAAAACAAAGCCCTGATAAACGAAAACAATTTTTACCCAAACAATATATGTAGGGGCGTGCATTGCACGCCCGGTTGCAGGGCGATATACTTGCCCGTGGGAGCGGCTGAGTATACACGGGACTGCCACTAAATGCTGAATTTTGCGTTGTTTTTTTGTGTGTAAAAAATAAAAAAAATTCCCCATTGACATATAGTGTACTATGTGTTATAATACACTTAAGATAATCAAAGGAGGTGAAGCCATGTTCAATATTGACCTTAAAAGCAGTCTGCCTATATATGAGCAGGTCATTAATTCGGTAAAGGAGAGTTTGCTGAAGGGCTATTTCAAAAGCGGCGACGCTCTGCCGTCTGTCAGAAAGCTGTCCACAATGCTCGGCGTGAACCCCAACACGGTCGCAAAGGCATATACGGAGCTTGAAAGACAGGGCGTCATAGTTACGGTAAAGGGCAGGGGAACATTCATATCCGACAAGCCCAATTCCGTGGATATAAGCTCGGAGCTTGAAAAAATACGCCCGATTCTGGCAGGACTTAAGCTTGGAGGGGCAGAGAACGGCGATATACTTACAAATGTCAAAAGGCTTCTGGAGGAGCTTGACGGAGAGGAGAGTAAACTATGATAAGCATTAAAAATGTAAGCAAATACTACGGCAGGCTTAAGGCGCTTGACAATGTTTCCGTAGACATACCCACGGGCAGCATACACGGCATAATAGGAGAGAACGGAGCGGGCAAGACCACGCTCATACACTGCCTCACGGGTATATACAAATGCAGCGAGGGCGCTGTGAGCTACGACGGAGAACCCGTCTATGACAATCCCGCAGTCAAGGCAGGCATAGGCTATGTTGCGGACAGCTGCAATTATTTCCCCAATGCAAGCATAAATGAGATGGTGCGCTTTTACAAGGGTATGTACCCCACATTTGACGAGTCGGAGTTTGAAAGGCTCAACGCCATTTTTAAGCTTGATGCTTCAAGGAAGGTAAAACAGCTTTCAAAGGGTATGCAGATGCGTCTTGCGCTCATGCTCAACATAAGCATACGCCCCGACGCGCTTATTCTGGACGAGCCTACGAGCGGACTTGACGCCGTGGCTAAAAAGCAGGTAATGGACATCCTCATAGAGGAGGCGGATAAAAGAGGCTGTACGATCGTCATTTCGTCGCATCATTTAAGCGAGCTTGAAAAGCTCTGCGACGGCGTAACAATGCTTGAAAACGGCTCCGTGCTTTTCAACGGCAGCGTGGAGGATATGAAGGAAAGAGTTGTAAAGCTTCAGGCCGTTTTCAGAAATGACGCTGATATTTCGGATATTGAGGGAGTTTTAAATATAGAAAAAATAGGCAGTATTTATTATATAATTACGGATAAATACAGCCCCGAGCTTGAAAAAGAGCTCTATTCAAGAGGCGCAGAGCTTGTGGAGAGGATAGGCATGAGCCTTGAGGAAATATTTATTTATACATATGAGGGCAGGGAGTGATGATATGAATTCTTTGTATAAAATGTATATCAAAAGAGGGGCTTTGCTCCTTCTTGCGGGATTATTGCTAACGCTTTCGGTTACATATATGTCGTATGCAGCTTTTATAACAAATAGCCCCAACACCGACGGAGAAACTCTGTTATCCGCCGTGGACGGCTTTGCGCAGGTCTATACCGCAAGATGCTTTTTCATAAATATCATACTTTCAGCTATTCTTTTGTATGGCTTGTATTCGGGCAGAAACAGACATACGGGCATTTTTGTTAGGAGCCTTCCCGTTAAAGGTTCGCGGGATTTTATTACAAAGCTTGCCGTGCTCCTTTGCTTTATTGTCCTTATTTCTGCGCTCGATATATTGATATTTAACGCAGTCATGAAGCTTAAACTTGAAGTCGTATACACATCATCATGGGAATATCTCTATAATGTGCAAAATGTACAGACGCACACACTTCAAGATCTTTATTCCTATTTTTATGAGGATGTGTTCGGCTTTTTGAGCATAACGCTTGTGTTTTCAACAGCCGCTATGTTTTTCTGCGAAAATATGGGCGTTACGGGCTTTGCCATTATAATGCCCGCAATAGCGCTTATGCTCCTTTCGGGCTTTTTGACGGGACTTCAGCAATTTCTGACTGCAATAAACACTGACATATCCGGATTTGCAGGGGTAATAAACCATTCATTCAGAAATGTAAGTCTCAATTATAACCATATGAAATTTACCGTCGGCA
>CANRNM010000035.1 GCA_947631975.1 uncultured Clostridia bacterium | reverse complement strand
ATGTGATTATAAAAAAATATATTGATTTTTTTATTTATATATGATATTCTGTCTACACTGTTCCGCCTCCCACAGAAGGGAGGAGTCATGCTGGGGATTTAGAACAGCTTATCACAGCCGTGCCTACCACAAAGGAAAACCTTATGGCTGTGCTTGTGAGCTTTATGTTCTTTGTGCTCACATTCCCCATACTGCTTTTTGTCATAAGGAAATTTATGCGCTATAACAGAACGCGCCGCATAGACTATATGTTCTCGCTCGGCAACGGCAAAGCGTCCGAGTTCGAGCTGGAAATCGAAAATATAAGCAGGCAGAAAAAAATAGTGGATGTATATTTTGTGATTTATGTTGTAATAACGCTTTTAGTGGCAGCGGGACTCGCTGTTTTTAACCATATGCAATAAAAAAGAGCCGCTTCGGCTCTCTTTTTTTTATATCATTCACACCATATCGAGTATCTGTTCCTTAGTTATAACGCCTACGCTTTTATTCACAAGTCTGCCGTCCCTGAAGGAAATTAGCGTGGGTATCGACATAACGCCGAACTTTTGGGCAAGCTCCGTCTGTTCGTCCACATTCACCTTGCACACCTTCAGAGCGGGATTTTCCTCCGCTATCTTGTCCACCACGGGCGAAAGCATACGGCAGGGACCGCACCACACAGCCCAGAAATCCACAAGCACGGGCTTATCGCTCTCCAATACCTCTTTTTCAAAATTATCGCTTGTTATCGTTACAACAGACATTTGAACACCTCCTCTATATTATTTTGTCTTTAAATGCAAATTTTATTTCTCTTTATCGCCGTTATCCTCTGCTTGTCCGAAAAATTTTTCCTTTATCTTGGCAAAGGATATGGGGCTTATAACGTGCTCTATCCTGCAGGCGTCCTTTACCGCCGTTTTTTCGTCGACTCCGAGGGAGGTAAAAAGCTTTGTAAGTACCTTATGTCTTTCATATATGGTCTGGGCTATCTCCTCGCCCTCATCCGTGAGAAGTATCTGATTGAGCCCGTCCATATCTACAAGCCCTTCTCTTTTGAGTACGGACATGGCTCTGCTCACGCTGGGCTTTGACACATTCAGCTCGTTTGCCACGTCTATGGAACGCACATAGCCCTTTCTTTCTCTTATTATAAGTATAGCTTCAAGATAATTTTCGCCTGATTCCTGTATTGCCATAGCCTCCACCTCCATACTATACTTAATAATAACATATTTCGCAATGTTTTTCAATGATATTTTGTTGAACTTAATTTTTATATGTGTTATACTAATAATGACATTTTAAAACGGAGGAATTCATATATGATACTCGACTTATTCAAACTTGACGGAAAAACAGCCATAGTAACGGGCGCAAACACGGGGCTCGGACAGGGAATGTGCAGGGCGCTGGCTCAGGCGGGCGCAAATGTTTGCGGCGTTGCCAGAAGGAGCTGTGCGGAGACCGCGGAGCTTATAAAAAGCGACGGCGGAGAATTTTTTGAAATAATAGCCGACCTCGGCTCTACCGAAAAAATTGACTATATCATTTCGCAGGCTAAGGAAAAATACGGTCATATAGACATACTCGTGAACAACGCGGGCATAATCTCGAGAGAGGACGCCGTTGACGTGAGCGAGGAAGCCTGGGACAGAGTGATAGACATAAACGAAAAGGTGGTATTCTTTCTTGCGCAGGCTGCGGCTAAGGAATTTATGGCGCAGGGCACGGGCGGAAAGATAGTCAACATATGCTCCATGCTCAGCTATCAGGGAGGCATAAGAGTGCCATCCTATGCCGCATCAAAGTCGGCTGTGCTGGGTCTTACAAGAGCGCTTGCGAATGAATGGGCGCAGTACGGCATAAATGTAAACGGCATTGCTCCGGGCTATATGGCTACGAACAACACCAATCAGCTCCGCAAGGACGCAGACCGCTCCGAAGCCATAATAGACAGGATTCCCGCGGGCAGATGGGGCACTCCCGAGGATATGATGGGTGCGGTCATATATCTTTGCTCCGACGCCTCGGCTTATGTGAACGGCTTTACTATAGCGGTTGACGGCGGCTGGCTCGCAAGATAGGAGGAAAATATGTCAGGCTTGTTTATTACCATAGAGGGCACCGACGGCTCGGGCAAGTCCACACAGATAGAGCTTTTGAAACAGTATCTTTCTGACAGGGGCTACAAGGTCATATGCACCAGAGAGCCCGGCGGAACGCCCATAGGCGAGAAAATAAGAGAAATAATAATAGACAGGAACAACAGCGAGATGACGGATATGACAGAAGCGCTTCTCTACGCCGCGTCAAGAGCTCAGCACGTGAGCGAGGTCATACTCCCCGCGTTAAGAGAGGGCGACGTGGTAATAAGCGACCGCTTTGTGGACAGCTCCGTTGTTTATCAGGGCTTTGCGCGCTCCATGGGCGAAAGGCTCATAAAGAACATAAACAAGCACGCCGTGGGCGAGCTGGAGCCCGACATAACATTTCTTTTGAAGCTAAAGCCCGAGCAGGGTCTTGCAAGGAAAAAGGAACAGGCGGAACTTGACAGGCTGGAAGCCGAAAAATTCAGCTTTCACCAGAGAGTATACGACGGCTATGTGAGGCTTTCAAAGCGCTGTAAAGGCAGAGTAAAGGTCATAGATGCCTCAATGGATATACAGGAAATACACAACGCGATAAAAGAGGGCATAAATGCGCTTATAGACAAAAACGGCATTTAAAACACAGGGTAAAAAAATGGATTTCAGTCAGATAGAAGGACACGGCAATATAATAGAGCACCTCAAGGGCTCCGTTAAAAACAACAGAATAAACCACGCCTACATATTCGACGGCATAAAGGGCATAGGCAAAAAAAGCCTTGCGCAAGCATTTGCAAAAACTCTCAACTGCCGCGAGGGCGGAACGGAAGCCTGCGGGAGATGCTTAAGCTGCAGGACCTTCGAGGAAGGCAACAACCCCGACATAATATATGTAACTCACGAAAAAAAGGACATAACGGTGTCGGATGTGAGAGAGCAGATAATAAAAAACATAAGCCTTAAGCCCTACAGCAACAGATACAAGATATTCATAATACCCGACGCTGACAAAATGAACACTCTGGCGCAGAACGCCTTTCTAAAAACTCTGGAGGAGCCTCCCGAGTACGGAATATTCCTTCTGCTCTGCGAAAACAGCAACAAACTGCTTGTTACGATACTTTCGCGCTGTATACTTTTCAGGCTTCACCCCCTGCCCTATGACCTTGTGAGCAAATATCTCACAAAAAGGGGAGCGGACGAGGCGAAGGCGCAGCTATGCAGTATATATTCACAGGGCAGCATAGGCATGGCTATGGAGCTTATGCAGTCCGAGGAATTCGGCGAGATAAGGCAAAAAGCCATAGACACCGCGCTGAAGCTTGAGGACGGCGACATGACGGTGCTCTACTCCCTTGTGGACGAGCTGAGAGAGCAGAGGTCGGCTCTTGACCGAATACTTGAAATAATGTATCTTATATACAGGGACGCTCTCGTGCTTAAGCAGACGGGGAGCACCGAAAGGATAATACAGAAGGATAAAATAAACGAAACGGCAAATATAGTGAAAAAAGCGGACGCCTACAGACTTATAGACCGCTGCGACGCCATAGAGGACATACGCGCCAGACTAAACCGCAACGGCAACGCCCAGCTTTTGCTTGAAACGCTGTTTTTCAGAATAAAGGAGAGATAGTATGACAGTAGTAGGAGTAAGATTTAAAAAGGCGGGAAAGATATACTACTTCGACCCCGAAAACACCGAATATACCTACGGTCAGAATGTAATAGTCGAGACCGCGAGGGGTATGGAGTTCGGCACGGTAGTCATACCCAACAGGGACATTGACGAAAGTGAAGCCGTGCTTCCGCTCAAGCCCGTTACGAGGCTTGCGACCGACGGCGACATACAGAAGAACAAACAGAACAAGGAAAAGGAAAAAGAGGCATTCGAGGTCTGTCTTGAAAAGATAAGAGACCACAAGCTGGAAATGCGTCTTATAGCCACGGAGCTCACATTTGACAACAACAAGCTCATATTTTACTTCACGGCTGACGGCAGAATAGACTTCAGAGAGCTTGTAAAAGACCTGGCTGCCGTTTTCAGAACGAGAATAGAGCTAAGACAGATAGGCGTAAGAGATGAGGCGAAGTATGTAAACGGCATAGGAATATGCGGAAGAACTCTCTGCTGCGCCACATTTCTGGGCGATTTCCACCCCGTGAGCATAAAAATGGCAAAGGACCAGGGGCTTTCGCTCAATCCCACCAAGATATCGGGCGTGTGCGGAAGGCTTATGTGCTGTCTTAAATACGAACAGAACGTATACGAGGAGCTTATAAAGAATCTTCCGAGAGAGGGCGACCTTATAGAGACTCCCGAAGGACAAGGCGAGGTGCTGAGCGTAAACGTGCTCAGGCAGGTAATAAAGGCGGCTGTCAAAAAACCGCCCAAAAACGATGTTGGCGTAGGCTTTTACAGCCCCGATGAAATAAAGGTTCTCAAAAGGCGGCACCACAAGGAAGAAACACTTTCAAAGGAAGAGCTTGCCGAGCTTTTGGATTAAACCGCAAAGGTATTATTATGCTTCTTGAAAACGAAAGAATAGACGACCTTCACAGAAACGGCTACAAGATAATACAGAGCGAGGACGGCTTCTGCTTTGGGGCGGACGCCGTGCTTTTAAGCGGATTTGCAAGGGTCAAAAAGGGCGAAAAGGCTCTCGATATGTGCACGGGTACGGGCGTTATACCCATACTTCTGGAGGCAAAGACGGAGGGCTCGCATTTCAGCGCCATAGAAATACAGGAAAAAATTGCCGATATGGCAAGGCGCTCCGTAGCTCTTAATTCTCTTGAGGACAAAATAAACATAGTTACGGGCGATATAAAGGAATGTATGAAGTATTTTAAAAGCGAGGAATTTGATGTCATCACCTGCAATCCGCCTTATATGAAGGTCAATTCGGGCTATATAAACGAAAGCTCGCCCAAGGCGCTTTCAAGGCACGAGATACTCTGCAATATAGACGATGTGTTTGAAGCCGCCTTCAAGGTGCTCAAATACGGAGGCAGGATGTACATAATACACAGGAGCGAAAGGCTTGCCGACATCATGTGCTCCGCAAGGGCAAACGGCATAGAGCCTAAGCTTCTGCGCCTTGTCATCCCCTATGTGGGCAGAGCCTCGGAGCTTATACTCATGGAGCTTGTGAAGGGCGGAAAGCCCGGGCTTAAGCTCATGAACGACCTTGTTATATACAAGGAAAACGGCGTTTACACCAAAGAGGTGTATGATATTTATTATAATTAGGTGAAAGTATGTTATATATATGCGGCACGCCCATAGGCAATATGGAGGACATGACGCTCAGAGCCATACGCATACTGGACGAGGCTGACCTCATAGCAGCCGAGGACACAAGGCAGAGCCTCAAGCTCCTCAATCATTTCAATATAAAAACTCCGCTTACAAGCTATCACGAGCACAACAAGGACACAAAGGGCGCCAAGCTCATTGATATGCTTAAAGAGGGTAAAAATATAGCGCTTGTTACGGACGCGGGTATGCCCTGCATTTCCGACCCCGGCGCGGAGCTTGTGCGCGAGTGCTGCGAAAACGGCATAGATGTTACAGTCGTTCCGGGTCCCACGGCGGCTGTTACGGCTCTTGTGCTTAGCGCGCTGAATGCCCGCAGCTATATATTCGAGGGCTTTCTGCCCAAGAACAAAAGGCAGCGCGCGGAGGTCCTGAAAAGACTTGAAAACGAGCCCCGCACCACTATTTTTTACGAGGCTCCGCATCACCTTGTTTCAACTCTTGCAGAGCTTGAAAAATACGCGGACGGGAGGAACACGGCAGTTCTAAGGGAGCTCACAAAGCGCCACGAAACCGTTACAAGGGGCAGTCTTGCCGAGGTAAGAGAATATTTTGAAAAAAATGAGCCAAAGGGCGAATTTGTGATAGTGATAGAGGGCGCAGATCCCGAAGCGCTCAAAGCTGAAAAATTGGCGCAAACAAAAAGCATAAGCATAACGGAAAGCTTCAATATGCTCATAAAGAGCGGACTTGACGAAAAAAACGCAATGAAGCAGATTGCCAAGGAAAGAGGCATAGGCAAGAGAGAGGTATATAAGGAGATAAAGGGATGATGGAATGTTTGTAAAAAGACTGCTGGTTACGCTGGGCTTCATTTCGCTCGTACTCGGCATAATAGGCACGCTTCTGCCCGTTGTGCCCACAATACCATTTTTGTTTGTGGCGTACATCTGCTTTTCAAAAGGCTCCGAAAGATTCAGAAAATGGTATCTCCGCTCAACCTTCCATAAGCAGTATTTAAAAGCCATGTCCGCTCCCCTAAGATATAAAATACTCTATATCGCAGGCGTCATATGCTTTTTCATAGCCCTCGGCACCGCCGGCTACCTTTTCAGAGATACCGTTGTAGGGATATTGAATAATGTGTTTGATTGAAAAAAATCGCCCCAAGGGGCGATTTTTTAGTTTCTTTTTCAATTTTATTCTTCCGTATTATCTTTATCCGCTGTTTCGGCGGTTTCGGGAGCCGTATTTTCGATGGTTTCGGCTGTTTCGCTTTCATCGGTCTTTTCGGCTTCGGGAGCATATTCGCCCGTCATATTGAGGCATGCTCTGAACTCGTCGCCCGTAACCTTTTCCTTATCTATAAGGAGCTTCGCCGTTCTGTGGAGAGCGTCTATATCGTCCGAAAGGATCTGCTTTGCGGTGTTGTAGGACTCTGTTATTATCCTCTTTACTTCCTCGTCTATTTCGGTGGCTATCTTCTCGCCGTAGCTTCTGTCGTGGCCGATATCCCTGCCGAGGAATACATCGTGGCTCTCGCTGCCGTAGAGTATGGGACCGAGCTTATCGCTCATGCCGTAGTGCATGACCATAACTCTGGCGGACTTTGTAGCCTGCTCAATATCTCCGCTGGCACCCTGGGTATAGTCGCCGAATATAAGTTCCTCGGCTGCCCTGCCTCCGAAGGTGGCAACAAGGCGCTGTTCCATTTCCTTCTTAAATTCAAAGCCCTGATCCTTGGGGATAGGCATGGTATAGCCTCCCGCTCTGCCCACGGGTATGGTGGAAACGGTATGCACGGGGCTTAAAAGGGGCATCTTTTCGAAGAGTATAGCGTGTCCCGCCTCATGATAAGCCGTTATCTTTCTTTCCTTCTCGGTTATTACCTTGGATTTCTTTTCCGTGCCGAGAGCGACGCGTATGAACGAATCTTTTATATTCTTTTGAGTGATGACCTTCTGATTGTTGCGGGCAGCCTGCAAAGCCGCCTCATTGAGCAGATTTTCAAGGTCTGCGCCCGTGAAGCCCTGCGTGGTCTGGGCAATTTCCTTAAGGTCTACATCGGCTGACATCTTCTTGCCCTTTGCGTGGACCTTGAGTATTTCCTCTCTGCCCTTTACATCGGGAACACCCACAACGAGCTGTCTGTCAAATCTGCCGGGTCTTAAAAGAGCGGGGTCGAGTATATCGGGGCGGTTGGTCGCCGCCATTATTATGATGCCCTCATTCACTCCGAATCCGTCCATTTCAACAAGGAGCTGATTAAGCGTCTGTTCCCTCTCGTCGTGTCCGCCGCCCAAGCCTGCGCCTCTGTGTCTGCCCACGGCGTCTATCTCGTCTATGAACACAAGACAGGGCGTATTTTTCTTAGCCTGCTCGAACAGATCTCTTACTCTCGATGCGCCCACGCCTACGAACATTTCCACGAAGTCGGAGCCCGAAATGGAGAAAAACGGCACTCCCGCCTCGCCCGCAATGGCTTTTGCAAGAAGGGTCTTGCCGGTACCCGGAGGTCCTACCATGAGCATACCCTTGGGTATTCTGGCGCCGAGGTCGGTAAATTTCTTGGGCTCTTTGAGGAAGTGGACAACTTCCTCCACCTCCGCCTTTTCCTCGTCAAGTCCCGCAACGTCGGCAAAGGTATATTTCTTGTCGCCTTCGTTCAAAAGCCTTGCTCTGGACCTGCCGAAATTCATGACCTTTCCGCCGCCTCCGCCTCCGTGCATCTGCTGGAAAAGCACAAACATAAGCACGCCGAAGATGACTATCGTTATAAGTATAGCGCCTATTGAAAGCATACTGCTCGTTCTGGACGGCGAAACGGTCTTTACCTTCACGGCATTCTGCGCCGCAAGACTGTTTATTATGTCCATAACGCCCGAAACGCTAGGCAGAGATACGGCATACACCTCGTTTTTCTTGGTGTGTATGAGAGCAACGCCCGAGTCGCTTATCTCCGCGTCCTTCTGTATCTCTATGGTGTCTATCTCCTGATTTATCATCTGCGTTATCATATCGTTATACGAATATTCCACAGGATTTTCAGAAGACGGCGCCACACCGTTTCTGAGTATTATAACTGCAACTATAATAGCAAATATAGCAACATATATAATGATACTTCTTAACCTATTGCTGTTATTATTCAAAACATTGCCTCCTTAAATTATACATTGTTACTATAATAACATATTTTTGAATATATTTCAATACCCTTAATTATCTTAAAAGTCAAAGCTTTCATCTTTTTTCACTCTTTTTTGAGGTTTTATGCGCTTATAGAACAAACTGCATATAAACGCCGTGAACGGAATGGAAAGAAGTATGCCGAAGCTTCCCACTACCGCCTGCATAATTTCAAGTATTATCCTCTCCTTGTTCATAAGCTCGAAAAGCGATCCGTTATATATCACCTGCAAAAGCGTAACCTCGAGAGCGCTTCCTATGTAAGCGAGCACAAGCGTATTCGCCATTGTGCCCATCATGTCCCTGCCTATAGCCATACCGCTTTTATACATCTCCTTAGCGCTTATATGCGGAGCCTTGAGCTTGAGCTCGTGAAGAGCCGACGCCATACTCATGGCGACATCCATAACGGCGCCCATAGCGCCTATTGTAACGGAAGCGAATATGAGCGCCAGCAGATCCATATCGGGAAATTCCATTATAAGCCTCTGGCAGTCCGCATCCATTATGCCGTTCCATCTGAGCACCCTGTTCATTATGAGCGTGAGTATGCCCGCGATTAGCACGCCTCCCGCGCAGCCCAGTATAGCCATGAGCGACTTGGTGTTATAGCCGTTTATTATAAGTATCGTGGAAAGTATGGTGTATATGCATATCACGACCGCCCATATGTATATGTTTTCACCGCTTATAACGGCGGGAATGAACACCACAAATACGCTCAAACAGGTGAAAAGCAGAGCCACAAGAGCATTGAAGCCCTTTATTCCGCCGAACAGCAGCAAAAGCGCAACAAATATTACGCTAAGCCATATGACATAATTAGTGCGCACATAGTTTGTGAACTGCCACTGTGTGCCGAGCGAGTTGTCAACTATCACTCTGTCGCCCTCCTCAACGGGCTTTACGGCAACGGTAGGGTCGTTGTTGTTTACCGTCTGCACGCCTACTATGTCATCGCCCGACTTTGTAACGGCAGAGAAAAATATCTCCGTGTCGCCCGTTTCCTCGTTTTGGCTTTGCCGTCTTATGGCTGTAACCTTCACATTTTCAAGATTTTCCTGCGCGCTTGACAAAAGCGTGTAGTCGTTTCCCCTCGTGGCGACCTTGTGTCCCGCATATATGAACACGGCGCTGACAACGAGAGTAACGATATAAATAAAAAGCCCGAAGTTCTTTTTATACATTTTGCTTCCTTCTTTCCTTAAGCTCATATTTTACTTTTTTGTTTTTATGTTTAAGAGCAAAAGCTCTCAAATGCTGTTTAAAATTCATTGCGCATAGCTTTCTTAGCCTTGAGATATCCGATTTTTCGGTGTTTTGAGAGAATATGCACCTCTGGGCAAGCTCCGCTATATCTCCCGCTCTCTTTTCACCGAAAACGACGGCAAACTCGCTTTGCGCCTCTTTATAGCCCGCGCGGCTTATTCCGAGCCGTTTTTTGAGCCTTTCGGCTATTATGAACGCCTTGCCCGCATTGTCCGCCCTTGCGTAAGCTATGACATTCTTAATAAAATATATAGCCGACAAGACCGCAAGCACGGCAATAACAAACAGCAGAGCATATAACAGCGCTCCGAGCGAAAATTTCTTTGTTTCGGATATTATATTTTCCTTGCTGTATTTTTCCCTATCTATAGTTCTGAAATAATTGTCAAGGTCTGTATCGGGAGTATATTCCTCCGCGTCTGTGTCCTCGTATTTTTCGCTTAATTCCTCAATGCCGGGAGCGTCGACTATATCCACCGTCTGCCAGCCGCCCCGAGGAGAATAAGTCTCCACCCAGCTGTACATATTCAGCTGCTTGGCTTCCGTGCGTGTGCGTCCTCCGCTGACTCTCCTGCCCGCAAGCGTCTGCTCCGCTTCCACCGCGTAACCGCTCACATAGCGCGCGGGTATTCCCAGCTCTCTGTATATGAGCGTTATGGCTGAGGCATAGTGCATAAAGCTTCCCGACTTGGTTTCCTCTAAGAAATAATTTACAAAATCCTTGCCGTAGGGCAGGCTTTCCTGCTCAAGAGAATAGGTGTAGTTATCTCTGAAATAGGCTTCAAGCCTCTCCGCAATGTCGGGCATATCCGCCCTCAAGCCCAGCTCCGCTATTATTTTGTCTATTGCCTCCTTGTTCTCATCGTCCACGCCGAGATAGGCGCTGTATACGCTGTCCGTATATTCCTTGTCGTCTATTGTAACGGGCGTATATTCATAAGCTGTTGCCTCGCTTGAACCGTCGTCATTTATTATGACTTCGTTTTTGTCCGTATAATAAGGATAGGCGGTATAGTCCGACTTGCTCAGCTCATAGCGCTTAGCCTCCGCGCCCGCGGCTTTCAGAGCGTTCACCATTACGGAATTGTCCTCTTCTGCCTCCGTCCAGCTGTTATATCGGTAGTGATAGTCCTGTCCCACAAAGCTTGTGAAATAAAGCTTGCCCTCCCTCACGGGCTCCGTAACAAATGAAAACATATTTCTGTTTTTATTGGGCTTTACATAGGATATATAGCCCATCTGCCCAAGGCCGACATTTTCTATCATGCCGTATTTTTTGTACTCGGCATATTTCATTATGGCAATGTCCCTTGCCGTGGTCTTTATGTTGTCGCTGTAGTCGTCGGTAAAGCTTGTATCGAATTTTTCCTTGCCGTATATGCCCGAAATGAGCCCGAAGGAAGCGGTGAAAAGAATGACCGCTATTATTCCCACCTGGAGCGTATACATTATATTCTGCCTGTCGGCATATCTTTTACTGCCGAAAAGCCTTGTGAGCTCCGCAATTCCCAGCTTGAAGGGGCGGAAGCGCGACGAGCCCATAACAAGCAGTATAAAGAACATAAAAATCAGCGCTGCGCCGTTTTCATAGCTCACATCTAAAGATATAAAGCTCCGAAAGCCCAGCACAAGACCTATACCAAGGGCATATAAAAGCCTCGAACAAAGCCTTACCGTAATTACAACTATTATTACCGAAAGAACAACGGCAAATATCCCCGCGACAGAGTTGACCGTGAGATATGTGTCCGAAAGCACCTTGTCGAAGCCGTCCGCAGGGGGCAGATTAAGCGCAGAGCTTACTACGGCATAGCCTTGGTTTGCCATAGTCATGATGCCGTTTTTGAGCACCTCTGTGTTGGCGTTTACATATGCGTATATTCTTGTGCCGAGCACCGCAAGCAAGGCTATAAGCGCAATGTCGTTGACCCGGGCAAGCGAAAACACAGCCGTGCATATAATAATGAGCCTGTGCATAAGCGCATAATCGCACTCTATGTTAAAGCCCTTAAAAAGCATATCGAAAACAATAACGGAGGTGAAAAGGCTTACAGTAAACCTTATAAGCAAGCAAACAAGACCGCTATGCCATAAGGAATAGGGTCTTGAAAGAAGAAGTCCCGTATTGCTTTGTTTTCTTATACTCCGCGTATTCATTACAACAGCTCCAATTTGTCGCTTATATAAAGTATGGAATTACCTTTATAAAGTCTTTTGTACTCTCCTATGCCCCTGTCGGGCTCCGACTCGGGGGCGGAATAAAATATACTGTATACGGCGTTTGCAAGCGTTTCTTCATCCGATATATAGGCTGTTTCAAATTCCTCATTGCCCGCGGGGAGCCACATTAGAGTAAAGCCCTCGGCATAGTCTATGGAATAGAGTATATCAAGCGCCCTGTCAAGACTGCCCCTGTACATATCCATAAGCACTACGGCTTCGTCTGCGCTTGTCCTCTCAAATTCCCTTACAAAGAGCTTGTACGTCCTGGCAAAGAGCTTCCAGTTTATGCTGCTGTTTTTGTCGCCGTCGGCATACTCCTTGTAACCGCTCACATCGCCGTTATTGCTAAGATATACATTCACGGCGGGCAGATCCTCCGAATCCGATGAACCGAACTCGGGCATATCCGTATTTACGCCCGAAGGCATGACTATAACGGTGTAGCCGCACGAGCTTTTTTCTTTTCGTCCCAGAAGTCCGAACATATCGCTTGTGCGAGCGTCTGTTATGCTTATCTCTATAACTCCCGACTTTACTGCCCTTATGGGTATGACCACCGTTTTAAAGCCGAATATGGCTGCGGAGGTCTCAATTTTTACCGTCCTGCCGTCATAAAATCTGTTCTTTATGTTTACATTGAATTTCACACTGTATACGGGAAAAGGTCTTGTGCTCTTTATTTTGATATAAAGCTTTGTTTTTTCGCCCTTTTTGAGCCTTACCTTTTTGCTCCTGAGTTCAAAGCCGACTCTGCCGACGGGCAGTATAAAGAGCAATATATCTGCGGCAACCACAAATATAAGCACAAGAAAGGCGCAGAACATATAATAATTGCCGAAGTATACCGAAAGGAACAACAACAAAAGCGCCGTAACAACAAGGCTCAGAGCCTTAAAAAATTTCATTGCCATCACCCTTTTATTCTGACGGAACCCACTATGTCCATTATGACTTCGCTTTCGGACAAGCCCTTAGCCCTGCCCTCGGCGCTTAGCTCTATTCTGTGGGAAGCGGTTTCTTTTATTATGTCCGTTATGTCCTCGGGCACAACATAATCCCTATCGTTATACACGGCGTTAGCCTTTGCCATCTTTAAAAGAGCTATGCTTCCTCTCGGGCTTATGCCTATGGCTATGTCGGGGTCATTTCTCGTAGCGTCCACTATATCCACGATATAGGCGTATATATTGTCCTTTACAAAGCAGTTTTCAGCCATATTCTGATACTCCAGAAGCTCGCCGCTTGTCATTATGTTCTCCAGTATATCCAGCTTATTGCTCTTTGCGCCCTTCAGTATCTCAACCTCGGCTTCCTTAGAGGGATAGCCCATTGACATTCTCACCATAAAACGCTCTATCTGCGACTGCGGGAGCCTCTGCGTGCCTGCCGAGCCGAAAGGATTCTGCGTGGCTATAGTTACAAAGGGCTTGGGGAGCTCTCTTGTAACGCCCTCGGCTGTGTATCTTCCCTCTTCCATAAGCTCCAGAAGAGCCGACTGCGTTTTGGACGACGTTCTGTTTATCTCGTCGGCAAGGAAGAGATTGCAGTTTGCCGAGCCCTCTATAAATTCAAAGCTCTGCGTTTTCTGATTATACATATTGAAGCCTATTATATCGCTCGGCATAACATCGGGCGTGAACTGCACCCTGTTATATTTAAGACCCAATGTCTTTGAAAGCGCAATGGCAAGAGTGGTCTTGCCCACTCCCGGTATATCCTCCAGCAATATATGGCCTCCCGCCGTAATGGAGACCACAAGAAGCCTTATTACATCCCTCTTGCCCATTACCGCCTTTCCTATTTCGTCCGTTATTGACCTGAGCTTATTCATATATACCTCCAAAATTCTGCTTTTTTTATAGTATATCACAAAAAATTTTTATTGTAAATAAGCTAATAAAATTGACAAGAAGGGGCTTTTGTTGTAAAATTAAAAAAGTGATGAGCAAAGATACTTTTCAAATTTTACCAAAGGGGAACGGATATGAATAAAAAAATCAAAACAATAATGCTTATAATAATGGGGCTTCTGGCTCTCGTTACCGTTACGGGCATAGTTTACGGCATGCAGAACAGAATAAATGCAGAAAAGCTTTACGGCGAGTATGACGAGAGTATACTAAGCGCCGTGGACGAGGCTGTGAACGCCTGTCAGCAGGCTTATATGTCCGTGGGCGCGACTCCGGAGGAAAGCGAGGGGCTCACAATGTATGTAAGGAACATTGCGGACGCGGAAAGTCCCGTGCTGAAGGCGTACATCGCGCAGACAATGATATCCTACACGGGCGATTTTCTTATGGTAAAGGACAACCTCATGCACACCGACCATACCGAAACACAAAAGAGGCTTATAGAACTGGACGCGAAGCTTGAAAACGCAAAGAATTTCAAGCAGAAATAAGGAGGATAAAATGATAAGAACGAGATTTGCCCCAAGTCCCACGGGATATATGCACATAGGAAACTTAAGGACAGCCTTGTATGAATTTCTGATAGCCAAGAGTCAGGGCGGCTCCTTCATACTCAGAATAGAGGACACCGACAGGGAAAGGCTTGTGGAGGGTGCCGAGGATGTGATATACAAGACGCTTGAAATGGCAAATATGCCCCACGACGAGGGTCCCGATGTGGGAGGCAACTACGGTCCTTATGTTCAGAGCGAGAGAAAGAACGACTATATAAAGTACGCTCTGGAGCTCATAGAAAAGGGCGAGGCATACTACTGCTTCTGCACAAAGGAGAGGCTTGACTCTCTTAGGACGGAGGCGGGAGGAGAGACCGTTGCAAAGTACGATAGGCACTGCCTTAGCCTTTCAAAGGAGGAAATAGAAGAAAACCTCAAAAACGGCGTGCCCTATGTCATAAGACAAAAAATAAAGGACGGCAAAACGACCTTCCACGACGAGGTGTACGGCGACATAACCGTTGACAACGACGAACTGGAGGATCAGATACTCATCAAGTCCGACGGCTACCCCACATATAACTTCGCAAATGTCATAGACGACCATGTAATGAATATAACCCATGTTGTGAGGGGCGCGGAATATCTTTCCTCAACGCCCAAGTATAACCTTCTTTACGAGGCATTCGGCTGGGAGATACCCAAGTATGTGCATCTGCCCGCGGTAATGAAGGACAAGCACAACAAGCTCTCAAAGAGAAACGGCGACGCGTCCTTCCAGGACCTCATAGCAAAGGGCTATCTCCCCGAGGCAATAGTGAACTATATCGCGCTTCTGGGCTGGTCTCCCTCTGTCAATCAAGAAATATTCACTATGGACGAGCTCATAGAGCAGTTCAGCATAAAGGGGCTTTCAAAGTCGCCTGCCATATTCGACATTGAAAAGCTTACATGGATGAACGGCGAGTACATCAAAAAAATGGAGCCGGATAAATTCTACGATTGGGCTGAAAGCGAGCTCAAAGCCGCCGTAAAGAGAAGCGACATAGACCTAAAAAAAGTTGCGGGCTATGTGCAGAGCAGGATAGGCACATCAAAGGACATAGCGCCTATGGTGGACTTCATAGACGCCCTGCCCCAATACTCCACGGACCTCTATGTTCACAAGAAAATGAAGACCACAAAGGAAATGTGCCTCGAACACCTCAAAAGAGTGCTTCCCGTTCTGGAGGGGCTTGAAGACTGGACTAACGACGGCATATACGGCGCAATGCTTTCGCTCATACAGGAGATGGGCATTAAAAACGGTCAGATGTTCTGGCCCGTGAGGACGGCATTGTCGGGAGAACCGACCTCCCCCTGCGGCGCAAGCGAGCTTGCGGAGCTGCTCGGAAAAGAGGACAGCCTGGCAAGGATAAGAAGGGGAATAGAAATGCTCTCTGCCGATGTGGCTTAATAAAAGCATTTAAAAAAGCGTCGAACGATATAAAATTAAGTTTTTTGCAAAAAAACATTGAATTTTAAAGCAAAAAGTTTTATAATCAAAGGTAATAAAATTAAAATAAGGAAAGAGGTAATATTATGCTCGATATCAAGTATGACCTTTCAAAAAATCCAAAGCAGAAACCCGATGAAAACAACCTCGGCTTTGGTATCTACTACACGGACAATATGTTTGTGCTCGACTACACGGAGGGCAAGGGCTGGCACGACCCCAGAATAGTTGAGTATGCTCCCATAGCTCTCGACCCCGCGGCAATGGTATTCCACTATGCACAGGAGTCATTCGAGGGCTTAAAGGCTTACAGAACTCCGAACGGCGACATTCAGCTTTTCAGACCCGAAAAGAACGCCGCAAGAATGATGAACACAAACAAGAGAATGTGCATACCCGCCATACCCGTTGACGACTTTGTTCAGGCGTGCAAGGCGCTTGTGGCCGTTGAGAAGGACTGGGTCCCCTCCGCAGAGGGCACATCCTTATATATAAGACCCTTCGTTATATCTACAGAGCCTCATCTCGGCGTAAGACCCTCAGCAACATATCAGTTTATGATAATCTGTTCGCCCGTTGGCGCTTATTACTCCACAGGCATCAATCCCGTGAAGATCTATGTAGAGGACGAATATGTAAGAGCCGCTCCCGGTCTTACGGGCTTCACAAAGTGCGGCGGCAACTATGCCGCATCCCTCGCAGCTCAGGTAAAGGGTCATGACCTCGGCTATGAGCAGGTACTCTGGCTTGACGGCGTTGAAAGAAAATATGTTGAGGAAGTCGGCTCCATGAACTGCTTCTTCAAGATCGACGGCACAATATACACCGCTCCCACGGTCGGCACGGTTCTTCCCGGCATAACAAGAATGTCATGCATAGAGCTTCTCAAGAAGTGGGGCTACACCGTATCCGAGGAAAGACTTGCCATAGCCGACATCATAAAGGCTTCAAAGGCAGGCAAGCTCGAGGAAGTATTCGGCACGGGTACTGCGGCAGTTATATCTCCCGTAGGCGAGCTCAGATATGAGGACGACATCTGCTATATCAACGACGGCAAGATAGGCGAGGTAACTCAAAGACTTTACGATACGCTCACAGGCATACAGTGGGGCAAGATAAAGGACGACATGGGCTGGACTACAAAGGTAGAGCTTTAAAAAAGTAAACAAAATACCCTCCGCTAAAGCGGAGGGTTCTGCGTGTCGATAAAATATTTTTTTACCCTTCAGTCGCCCTTCGGGTATCAGAACTTTCCCTTCGGGAAAGCGA
>CANRNM010000034.1 GCA_947631975.1 uncultured Clostridia bacterium | reverse complement strand
GCATAGGCGCATCGCCGATGTGCCACTGAGTGGTGGTAGCGGCGGAAGTGATCGTGATACCTCTCTCCTGCTCCTGCTCCATCCAGTCCATCTGCGCTGTGCCTTCGTGTGTATCACCGATTTTGTATGTTTTACCGGTATAGTACAATATACGCTCTGTAAGAGTTGTCTTACCCGCGTCGATATGCGCCATGATACCGATGTTTCTGGTTCTTTCCAAAGGGAAAGCTCTATCAGCCATACCAATAAATCCTCCTTATTACCACTTGTAATGAGAGAAAGCCTTGTTGGCTTCTGCCATTCTGTGGGTTTCTTCCTTCCTCTTGACAGCGCCGCCCGTATTATTGATAGCGTCCATGATTTCGGCTGCAAGTCTTGAGTCCATGGTCTTTTCGCCGCGCTTTCTGCTGAAAGCGGTAAGCCATCTGAGACCTAATGTCTGGCGTCTTTCGGGTCTTATCTCCATAGGAACCTGATAAGTTGCACCACCGACTCTGCGCGCCTTTACCTCAAGAAGAGGCATAATATTGCCCAAGGCTTCCTCAAAAGCCTCTAAGGCAGGCTTACCTGTCTTTTCTTCCACCTGGGCGAACGCGCTGTAAACTATTTTCTGCGCAACGCCCTTCTTGCCGTCTAACATAATAGAGTTGATAAGCTTTGTTACAAGCTTGCTATTATACATAGGATCGGGCAGTACCTCTCTCTTTGAAACATGACCTTTTCTTGGCACGATTCTTCCCTCCTTAATCAAAAAATATTAATTCAACGGTACTTGCGGAACGCCCTTGCGTCCGCTGCACATGCCTTATACTACCAACGAACCCTCTGCAAAAACAGATTTTATCATTAATATATGAAGGCATTTTGTTTAAAAGGCTTTATTACTTCTTAGCCTTGCCGCGCTTAGCGCCATACTTTGAGCGAGCCTGTTTTCTGTCGGCAACACCCGCTGTATCAAGCGTACCTCTTATAATGTGGTAACGAACACCGGGAACATCCTTTACTCTGCCGCCTCTTAAAAGAACAACGCTGTGCTCCTGTAAGTTGTGTCCCTCGCCGGGGATGTAAGCAGTTACCTCAATACCGTTTGAAAGACGCACTCTGGCGATCTTTCTCAAAGCCGAGTTAGGCTTCTTGGGGGTAGCTGTCTTTACAGATGTGCAAACACCACGCTTCTGGGGTGAGCTTACATCTGTCTGCTTCTTCTTAAGAGTGTTAAGACCCTTCTGCAAAGCAGGAGCCGTAGACTTTGATACCTTAGTCTGTCTGCCCTTTCTTACTAACTGGTTGAATGTTGGCATTATCTGCACCTCCTTTAATGATAAATGATCTGTTACTGCATAAAGTCCGATAATATCAAACTAAACACACAAAAATTATTTTAACACCAAAGATAGTAAAAGTCAACATATTTTTCAAAAAATTTGCCTTGTACAGCGCAAAATTTTATTATATTCAGCCTTAATTTACAATACGTATAGAAAGGCATATAAATTGCACTTGAATATTGACAAAGAGGCATATTGGTGTTATTATTACTTTAAAGAAAAATATTGCTTATCAAGAGCGGCGGAGGGACAGGCCCTTTGAAGCCCGGCAACCGGCAGAAATGCATCGGTGCCAAATCCTGCGGTTTGTTCCGAAAGATGAGTTTGAAAGAATAAGCCCGCAAGGGGCTTTTTTTATACCGCCGTACATATGAAAGGAGATAGAAATATAATGAAGAAATACTTTACTTCGGAATCCGTTACGGAGGGGCACCCCGACAAGATATGCGACCAGATATCGGACGCAGTGCTTGACGCCATACTCGCCAAGGATCCCATGGCGAGAGTTGCCTGCGAAACAATGACGTCTACGGGGCTTATAATGGTAGCGGGAGAAATAACCACAAACTGCTATGTGGACATTGACGAGATAGCAAGGGAGACGGTGAGAGAGATAGGCTATGACAGAGCAAAATACGGCTTCGACTGCGACAGCTGTTCCGTGCTGACCGCTCTGAAGGGACAGAGCCCCGACATTGCGCAGGGCGTAAATTCATCGCTTGAGGCAAGAGGCGGAGAAGCGGACAAGGACGACACGGGCGCAGGCGACCAGGGCATGATGTTCGGCTTTGCCTGCGACGAAACGGAGGACTATATGCCCGCTCCCATATACTACGCTCACAAGCTCACAAAAAAGCTGAGCGAGGTCAGAAAAAACGGCACCTTAGACTATCTGAGACCCGACGGCAAAAGTCAGGTGACCGTTGAATATGACGACGACAAGGTGGTAAGGATAGACAATGTTGTCATATCCACACAACACTCTGCGGACGTCGAGCATGAACAGATAGAAAGGGACATAACGGAAAAGGTAATAAAGGCTGTGCTTCCCTCAAAGCTTCTGGATGAGAACACAAAGTACTACATCAATCCCACGGGACGCTTTGTTATAGGCGGACCGCAGGGCGACTGCGGACTCACGGGAAGGAAGATAATAGTCGACACATACGGAGGATACGCAAGCCACGGTGGCGGAGCCTTCAGCGGAAAGGACCCCACAAAGGTCGACCGCTCGGCAGCGTATGCGGCAAGATATGTTGCCAAAAATGTTGTGGCAAGCGGTATAGCCAAAAAATGCGAGATACAGCTTGCTTACGCAATAGGTGTTGCAAAGCCTCTTTCAATATATGTAAATACCTACGGCACGGGCAAGATAGCCGATGACAGGATAGTTGAAATAATAAAGGAAAACTTCGACTTAAGACCCGCCGCTATAATAGAGTACTTCGATTTGAGAAGACCTATATACAAGCAGACGGCTTCATACGGACACTTCGGCAGAAGCGACATAAATGTGCCATGGGAAAAGATAGATAAAACCGATGTATTCAAAAATGCAATGTAATAATAAAGAGCCGGCAGAGCTGCCGGCTTTTTGTATGCTTATTATGTTATATGAGCAAGCTATCACATATTCTCAAAAAACAGAGTGTCGTTAATGTCAAAATCCTCCGAATTTTCTGCTATGAGCGCTTTGACATAAGCCGCCTCGGGAGAGATATTGAAAAGAGGCACAGCGTTGCTTTTGAGTATTTCACGGCTTGAAAGATATGCTCTTTCAATATTTCTGTCCTTGAAGGAAGCCATATAAAGCTTTATGCCCTTCTCTGCGCACCTTTCGGCAAAGCCTATGACAGAGGTGTCGTCTCCGACAATGCAGGCAGTCGCGGAATGATACATATAATGCACAACGGCGCTTATGCCGTCAAGGCTTATGTTTTTATAGCTCATACCGGGATAAGGTCTTATGAGCATGACCATTTTGTCAAAGCTCTGCGGTCTTTTTATATTCAAAGGCTTGAAGGCTTCAAGCTCTGCTTTGCCGGGAGAGGAATAAATTTCGAGCTTGTCCGAGACTATCCTGCCCCACACTCTTCCGTCAAAGCTTCTGTATTCATCATTATAGGGGTCGGATTCCATTATGCGCGAGGCGATATATATGTCATTGCTGCCGTCAGCGCCCGCATAGGACACGAATACTCCCCTTATGCCCGACTTTATAAGGCAAACGGCGCTTCTGAAATTTACAAGACCGTTGCTTTTTTCATTGCCGAGCTCATAGTTTGAAGCCGTGAGCACAACAGGTATGGGCAAATGATTATAAAGCATAGCCGCAAGGCAGGCTGTGTATGAAAGAGTATCCGAACCGTGGCAGATCACAATTCCGCTGTAGTCGGCGCAGCTTATGCCGTCCAAGCAATCGCAGAGCTTGAGCCATATTTCGGGTATTATGTTTTCGCTCAATGTATTTATGGGCTGTATAAGCTCAAAATCTACATCTCTTCCGTATTTTTCATAATAGAGATGTTCTATGCTCCTTGCGGCATCGGGGCTTACGTCAACGGTGCCGTTTACGGATGCGCTCCCTATTGTGCCGCCCGTGAGTATGACGAGTATTTTTTTCATAATATCAGAGCCTCCAGCAATGATTTATGGGTCCGCTGCCCTTTCCTATATCAAGTCCCGAGCTTAGCGCGCCCGTGAGATAAGCCTTTGCGTTTTCGATGCTTTCATTAAGGCTCAAACCCGAAGCCATATTGCAGGCTATGGCGGAGCTGAGAGTACAGCCCGTGCCGTGGGTATTGCGGGTGTTTATTCTTTGCGATGAGAATTTGTATATGCTGCCGCTGTCATAGAGTATATCCGTCGCCAAGCCGTCGAGATGTCCGCCCTTTATAAGCACGGCGCAGCCGTATTCCCTGCCGAGCTTTTCCGAGCCCTCCGTCATTTCGTCCACAGTATTTATATCTCTGCCAAGAAGCACGGAGGCTTCGCCAAGATTGGGCGTTATGATATCCGCAAGGGGTATAAGCTCGGTTATGAGCGTCTGCTCCGCTCCGTCCTTCAAAAGACGGCTTCCGCTTGTAGAAACCATGACGGGATCGAGGACTATATTTTTTGCCTTGTATTCCTTTAGCTTTCGGGCAATGACGCTTATAAGCTCCTTATCAGAGACCATACCTATTTTTACGGCGTCGGGAAAAATATCCGTGAAAATGCAGTCAAGCTGATTTGAAAGAAAATCGGGCGTGCTGTCCATTACGCCGTATACTCCCGTTGTGTTCTGCGCCGTGAGCGAAGTTATGGCAGAAAGCGCGTACATTTTGTGCGCCGTTATGGTCTTTATGTCCGCCTGTATTCCCGCGCCGCCGCTGCAATCGCTGCCCGCTACGGTAAGCACCTTATACATATTATACCTCTTTTCGTTATTATTATAGTTATAAAAGCAAAATTTTGATTTTAAAAAACGGGAGACCGCAGGTCTCCCCTAAAATTCAACAAATATACGCTGTGTTATACCATTTTCATTATAACATCGTTAAAAAATTCCTCCACCTTTGAAGGCTCAACTCCGTAATAATTGTTGTCAACGAGCACGGCAACGCCCTTGCTGCCGCAGTTGCCGGTGCAGAAGGTGCCGTTTATGCTCACCTTGTCGGCAAGCTCATTTTTTTCTATCTCCTTCTGTATACTGTTTATGACATTGTAAGAGCCCTTGAGATGACAGGCGCTTCCTATACATACTGAAATTTTGATCACCTTTATTATACCCTCCCTATCGGTTGTTTTAATAATATCCCTATGTAAACGGGATAAGCTCTGACTTTATTATACTAAAAAATAACCCAACATTCCACCGATAATTTTATAAAATATTTTTTTCGGCATATTGCACAAAAAAGGACACCGCAGAAATATACGCCTTCCGAGATGTCCCTGAATATTATTTCATTGTACTTATTATTTCATCCGCAAGCGCATTGATATCGTCAAGCTGGGAATCCAGCAGAGCCGACTTGGCAGAAACCGTCTTTTCAATAACGGTCATATTTTTCATCTCGGCAAGCTTATTTGCCATCTGCTTTCCCGCAACGGCAGCCCATGTGCCGTTGTCCATGACGGCAACAGTCCTGTTCTGCACTGAAAGCGCCTTCATATCGGCAAGATAGTTTTCCATGAGAGGATATACGGCGCCGTTGTATGTGGGCGAAGCAAGCACTATATTGCTGTACTTGAAGCTCTCCGAAATAAGAGCTGAAACATCGGTTCCCGAAATGTCATATACCCTTATATTTTTAACGCCCTTATCGGCAAGAACACAGGCAAGTATATTCGCCATATTTTCCGTATTGCCGTACATCGACGCATATACTATCATAACGCCCTTTTCCTCTGCCTCGTACCTGCTCCACTTGTCGTACTTGTCTAATATATAACCCAAGTTTTCTCTCCAAACGGGACCGTGCAGGGGGCATATCATCTTTATATCAAGAGCCGAAGCCTTCTTTAAAAGCGCCTGTACCTGTATGCCGTACTTGCCGACTATGTTGGTATAGTATCTCCTAGCCTCGTCGAGCCAATCCCTGCCGAAGTCCACCTCATCGGCAAATATTGTGCCGTCAAGAGCTCCGAATGTGCCGAAGGCGTCCGCAGAAAAGAGTATGCCCTCCGTACTGTCAAATGTTACCATAGCCTCTGGCCAATGCACCATGGGCGCCATAACGAAGCTGAAGGTATGTCTGCCCGTGGAAAGCGTATCGCCCTCCTTGACCTCATACCTGCTGTATTCAAGCCCGGGGAAGAACTGACCTATCATTTGGAAGGTCTTGGAATTGCCGACTACGCATATTTCGGGATAGCGCAGTATAAGCTCGCCTATCACGGAGCAGTGGTCGGGCTCCATGTGGTTGACGATAACATAGTCAAGCTTTCTGCCGTCCAGCACATATAAAATATTTTCTATAAATTCTCTGCTTATTGCGTGGTCTACGGTGTCCACAAGCACGGTTTTTTCATCGCTTACAAGATATGAATTGTATGACACACCCCTTGTTAGCGGGAAAATATTTTCAAAAAGCGCTATTCTTCTGTCGCTGCCGCCGACCCAGTGTATATCATCCGTTATTTTTCTTACGCAATACATATTAATAATCTTCCTTTCTTATGTAGTTCAAAGTATATTCTACTATCATGCGCCGTTTTTGTCAAGCGGTACAAAAAACATAAGTACTATTTTTCAACATTGAATTTTTTCCATTTTTCGGCTGTAGCCCTGCCCCCGAGTATGTGTCTTTGCGCCTTGTGATAATCCAGTATTTCCTTTACGCTCTTTGCAAGCTCCGGGTCTATTTTAGGAAGCCTCTCCACCAGATCCTTATGGCAGGTGGACTTGGAAATACCCCACACCCTTGCCGCCGCTCTTATGGTCTTTTTGGTGTCGCATATGTATCTGCCCACATCTATACATCTCTGAGCTATATCGGCTCGCATTAAAAAAGCCCTCCTTGTTAAATGCCTATTGCATTATATGAACAAGTGGGAATTTTTAGAATTTTTAATTTTTTCACGACACGCAAAAAAAGGACTTGATAAAAGTCCTTTTTAAAAGAGAGCGCGAGACGGGATTTGAACCCGCGGCCCTCGCCTTGGCAAGGCGATGCTCTACCACTGAGCCACTCGCGCGTACAGCGGCTGAAAGAATCGAACTCTCAACTTTCGCTTTGGAGGCGAACGTTATACCACTTAACCAAGCCGCTATATGTCGTTAACAAATAATATTTTAGCACAGAGCATATATTTTGTCAACTATTTTTTTGTGTAAGCGACGGAAAGTCTGTAAGCAATATAAGCCATGATAATGCCTATAGCTGCGCCCGCTATCACATCCGTGGGAAAGTGCACGGCGAAATAAATACGGCTTACGGCTATGAGAAAGGCTATGACTATGAGCAGAGCGCCCGTGCGTTTCTTTACAAAGAACGCAGCAAATGCAGCGGCGAAGCTTGCCGAAGTGTGCCCCGAGGGAAAGGAAGCGTCCGCAGGCAGGGCTATGTGTATATTTTCAAGTATATACTGCGATATTTCAAAGGGTCTTGCCCTGTCCGCAAGCGGTTTTATAATGACATTTACCAAAATGAATGTCATAACAAGGGATATAGCCATGACTGCGCCCTCTTTTCTAAGAGGTCTTATGATGAGGAAAACAAGCGTGAGCGCTATCCAGAATATGCCCGCGTTGCCAAGGCTTGTGATGCCGTACATAAGCCTGTCCAGAAAGGGATTTTGTATATTGTCTATTATATATCTCAGAAAGTCCAGTTCAAAATTCAAATAAAGCTCTCCTTTATATCAATATATTGCGTTTATGCCCGTGTCCTTGTCGAGCGTGTTTACATTGTAGAGTATAAGCACATCGTCCACGGCATTGTTGTTTATAAATTCGCTCACAGAGCCCTTATAGCTCCTTGTGTCGAAAACATAAATTTTGCTGTAATGCTCTGCAAGAAACGGTATGAGCGAATTGGCATAGCTGTCCTTTGCTATAGCCAGAGTTCTGCCGTTTTTGACGGAATTATTGGTTATCTCGACGAAGGAATTAATATTGTTGAGAAAAACGGAATACTTATCCTTTTTGTCCGCATAGTCCATGTTGTAGAGCGAATTGCTTTCCTTGCCGTCATAGCTTACGGTCATGTCGTCGTTTTTTTTGTAAAGAGTTATCGTTTCGCCCTCGGTATATTCGTTCTCATAGTTGAGCTTCGAATATATGGTTCCTTTGAAGTCCTTTATCTCCTCTGTTTCAAATTCGCTTTTTTTAAGAGGCGTAAAGCCCTTTTCGGTGCAGTACTGCACATAAGCGCAATAGGCTCCGTCCGTTGTCCAGTGGTGGTCGAGCCTGTAGAAAAGCTTTTCGCTGTCCTTGGCGGACATGAAAGCGTCGTAAAGCTCTATGCAGTTCATATCCAGAGAGGAATAGTATTCGTCTATTGTTTTGAGCTGACTTAAAGGACTTGCAAGCTTGGGAAGCTTATCCGCATATACCGTTATCTGCGTGGGCACGAGCATAATATCAGCCTTTATGTTTATTTTATGCTGAAAGGCGTTGAGATTATTTATTATTTTTTCCGTATTTTCGGGCTTTTCGTAGTCCTCTATGAAATAGCCGTCCTTTCCTATGAAAATGTCGTTTATATATTTCTTGCCCAGAACATCTATTTCAAAGCTGTTTTTTAGCCTTACAAATTTTTCTCTCATCGGAAAATGGTCGGAAAGATATTCCGTTATATCCGACATATAATCTCCCGAAAGCACCGCATCCGCATCAAACGACGGGAAGTCGGCAAGGCTTCTGTTTTCGTTTTCCGAAAAATCGGATTTGGGCATGACTATAAGCATAACGGAAAACACGACTGTGCAGAGAGAAATAACTATTGAATTTATCTTTGATGACATATTATTCCCCTCCTAAAATCTGAAATACAAAAACGGATTATAGCCCGAGCTCACAAGATAAGCTATGCTTAAAGCAAAGCCCGCAAAAAACAGCACGGGCGACACTATATTGAGCACCTTGTTTTCTCTCTTTATGATAAGCCTATATACGGGAGTTGAAAGCACAACGGCTATAAGTATATAGAATATATTGTTTTTGAGCATAAACAAAAACGCCGAGTCTGCCAGAACACCGTTTACATTCATAAACATTACAGACAGGTATTGCCTAAGCTGTGAAAAATCCGTTATGCCGAATATGGCAAAGCCCGTTACAACTACAAAAAGAGTGTATATATGGCATAAAATCGCCGTTTTGTCCTTTTGAAGTATTTTTTCAAAGCCAAGTCTTTCGATAACGGAAAAAAATCCGTGCCACATGCCCCATATAACAAAGTTCCAGCTTGCGCCGTGCCATAAGCCCGTGCAGAAAAAGACAATGAAAAGGTTTATATATGTTCTTATCTTGCCCTTTCTGTTGCCTCCCAAGGGTATATAGAGATATTCCTTGAACCATGTGGAAAGAGAGATGTGCCATCTGCGCCAGAACTCCCTTATGCTCTTTGAAATATAGGGATAGTTGAAGTTTTCGAGGAAGTCGAAGCCGAACATCTTGCCCAGACCTATAGCCATATCGGAATAAGCCGAAAAATCAAAATATATCTGAAGTGAAAAGCATAACGCGCCGAGCCACGCAGTGGCAAGAGAGATAGAACCCATATCGGAAGCCGTTATGCGAGACCAGACATAGCCCACATTGTTGGCTATGAGCACCTTTTTGAAAAGTCCGAAAAGAAAGCGTTTTACGCCCGCAGCGTAGCCCGAAAAGCTTACCTCGCGGCTGTCTATCTGTTTTTCTATGTCGTGATACTTCACTATGGGACCCGCTATGAGCTGCGGGAAGAAGGATATATAGAGGAGTATGTTTGATATTTTTTTCTGAGCGGGCGTGCTGCCTCTGTACACGTCTATAACATAGCTCATGGCTTGGAATGTAAAGAAGGATATGCCTATGGGAAGATGGATTACGGGCACATCTATGCTAAGCGAAAAAAGCCTGTTTGCGCTCTCCGCAAAAAAGCCTGTGTATTTGAATATAAATAACAGACCCAGATTGAGTATAACAGCTATGACAAGAAACACAGTCTTTATGTTTCTGTGTTTTTCTATTAACATAGCAAGTCCATAGTTAAAAACTATGGACATAAGCATCAATATTACCGCCCGCGGTTCACCGAAGGCATAGAAAATAATACTTGCGGCAATGAGCACCGCATTTTTTGCCCTTATGCCCTTAAAAAGCATATAAAAGGCGCATACCAAGGGCAGAAAGAAAAATATAAATTCCAGACTAGAAAAAACCATTTTTTATCCTCGTTTTCAGATAGAATCCTTTATTATCTTGCTCATATCTCCGCTTTTATCGGATATCACAAGATATACAAAATCTCCTTTTTTTGTAACCTTTGCATTTTTGACAAGCTTTGCCTCGTCGGGAAGGTCATAGTTCGCAAGCTCTTCTTCCCTCTGATTGAGAGAATTTTCGACTGCGCCGCTGTAGGTCTTCATTTTTTCGGCGTCGGCGCATCTGAACATTATTATAGTTTCGGCAGACTTGGGGTCGTCGCTCTGAGCAAAAACATATTCGCTGAGGTCTGCCGTATCTATGCCGTAATAATTGGATATATAGCTGTCGTCCATAACCACAAGAGTACCCTCCGCCATGGGCGCAATGCTGTCATATATTGAGCTTATGGATGCGCTTTCGCTGCCGTTTCCCTTGCAGCCCGTGAGTATAAGAGCCGAAGCAAGCAATATAGCTGAAATTCTGCCTAACATATTGATCTCCTTTCATTAACCCGCCGTAACGGTCTCGGATGTGTCCTCCTCCGTTTCAAGTCCGTCCTCTATGCTTTGTATGGTTTCCTCCGGCGTGTGTTCAACGGCAAGCCTTTCAAGGCAGGGAAGCCAAATTTCTCTGTAAGCCTTGTCATTGTGATGAACAAAGTTGTCGCTTGAAAGCTCGGGAAGAAGCACATCTCCGAACTGTGAAGCCAAGTCCACATAGTTCACGTTCCATTCATCGCACTTTGCTTCGAGAGCGGAATTGAAATCCTTTATAGTGGAATTTTTGAATATTGCCGTCTCCTTTTCGGCTGTACACGGCGTTATATTTATTATATAAAGCTCTGCCGAGGGTATTGTCTCCTTGAGCTTTGATATGAATTCGCTGTATTTATTTATGAGCTTTTCTATGGAATAGCCCGGAGAACCCAGACCGTTCATTTCGTTTATGCCCAGATTTATAAACACTCTCTTGGGACTTATCTCCGCAAGCGAAGTGCATACGCTCTGCTCCTTGCCTCTGAAGAAGGGACCGTTTGCATCGAGCGCCGAACTTATGCCCCAGGATGTCTTTGAAAGGAATACCACATTTTTAAGCCATGCGGGAGCCTCCGACTTTGAAGCGTAGGTTGAAAAGCCCTTCATTATGCTGTCGCCCACGAACGCCTGTCCGTCATAGAAGCTTTCATACACCTTTTCGCCCACTGCGGGGGCAATGGTTGTGCCCTCTGTGGTTTCTTCCTCCTCCGTGGTCTCCTCGGTATCGGTCAAGGTCTCGGAGGTGTTGTCCTCCATAGAATTGTTTTCTGTTGTCTGTTCCTCATTTATTGTGTTATCGGCGCTGTGTTTTTCCGCCCTTATGCCGTCTATGGCAAAGCAAAGACCAAGTATAAGCATCATTATAAACAGCATCCAATAAACTCTGTTTGCCCTTTTATTCATATTTCCCCCTGCTTTTCTTTCAATATTCAAGTGAACATCTGTCGATTATGGCATCCTCGACCCTGAATTCGGGCGCCCAGTCGATAGTCTTTTTTGCAAGCTGTATGTTGGCGTAGCTGCCGCCTATATCGCCCATTCGTCTGGGTCCTACGACGGTATTTACTTTTTCGCCCGTGATGTTTTGGAAGGCTATAAGAAATTCCTTGACCGTTACATCCACGCCGCTGCCCACATTGAGGCTCAAATAATTTGTATATTCGCTGCCCGCTCTTTTAAATGAATCGTCAAAGTTCATGACCGCCTTGACATTTGCCATGGCGAGGTCTGTTATATGTATATAGTCCCTTATGCAGGTGCCGTCTCTTGTGAGCCAGTCGTCGCCGTTTATAACAAACGAGCCTCCGTCGCCGTTCAAAAGCTTGATGAGCCTTTCAAGCAGGTTGGAGCCCATTTTGACGGGTATTGAGCCTGTTCTCTTGGCATAATATCTGTCTATTCCTATGGGATTGAAGTATCTTAGGCTTATGCACTGCATATCGTAAGCATTGCAGAAATCCCTCATCATCATTTCAAATATGTATTTGGACCTTCCGAAGGGACTTCTGGGCTTCATGGGAGAACGCTCCGTAACCATAAAGCCCGGCACATCGTCATACACGGCTGCGCTGGAAGCAAATATTATTTTCTTGATGCCCCTGTTCTTAAGAAGGTTCACAAAGGCAAGAGAGCCCACGACATTCTGATAATAAAATTCAAAGGGATCCTTGACCGACTGCGCCACGGCTGAGATCATTGCCGAGTGGATGACTATCTCAATATCCTTATGCTCGTCAAGAATTGCCGAGACCGCAGACACGTCCCTTATGTCGCACTTATAGAAATTACAGCCCGGCAGACTGTAGCTATTCATATCTCCGCTGTTGTCAAGCACCACAGCCTCTATATTGTTATCGGACAAAGCATAGGCTATATTGCTGCCTATGAAACCGCACCCCGTCAACAAAACTTTCATGAACAGACCTCCGGAATATACTAATAGATATTATTATTGTAAGCCTTTTTAACGCAAATTTCAACATAAAATTTTATATTTTCTATAAAAAACAAGACTGCACAAAAGCAGTCCTGTTTTTTTGCTTTTTTTATGACATTTTACCGTAATTTTATTCGCCCGAAGCCGCCGCTTCCCTTCTCTGCTTGGCAAGATTTTTTTCCGCGACGCTTAGCATAAGCTTTATACGGTTGACCTGATTGACCTCGCTTGCGCCGGGGTCATAGTCTATGGCGACAATATTGCTGTTTTTATTGCGCCTTTTAAGCTCCTTTATAACGCCCTTGCCCGTAACATGATTGGGAAGGCAGGCAAAGGGCTGGGTGCATATGTTGTTGAGCACTCCGCTGTGTATAAGCTCCATAAGCTCCGCAGTGAGGAACCAGCCCTCGCCCGTCTGATTGCCCATGCTTACTATGCCGTCCGCAAGCTCGGCAAGCTCTTTTATATCCGCGGGACGCTCGAAGCGCTTGCTGTTTTCAAGAGCGTCGCTCATGGTGCGCCTGTATCCCTCTATAAACTTTATGGCAATGCCCGCGGCAACGGTGTTCCTGTGCTTCATGCCAAGGTACATTTCCTTATATTTATTGTTGTAAAGACTGTAGGTAAAGAAATTAAGAAGGTCGGGCACAACAGCCTCCGCTCCCTCCTTTTCGAGAAGCGAAACTATGTCGTTATTAGCAGTGGGGTGGAACTTGACAAGTATCTCACCCACAACTCCGACTCTGGGCTTTACTATGCTCTCGTCCAGCTCCAGCTCGTCAAAGTCCTTCACTATGGCATTGCAGAGCTTTTTGAACTCGGAATGTGAACGCCTCAATACAGCCTTCTTGCAGACCTCGTTCCACTTTTCATAGAGCGCCTCCGCAGAGCCCTTTACCTTTTCATAGGGTCTTGTTCTGTAGAGAAGGCGCATGAAAAGGTCGCCGTAGAGCGTTGCCTGGAGTATGCCTATGCCAAGCTTGGGAGTTATCTTAAAGCCCGGATTTTTTTCTATACCGCTGGCGCTTACCGATATAACGGGTATGTGTCCAAGTCCCGCATTTCTGAGAGCGCGCCTTATGAAGCCTATATAATTGGTGGCACGGCAGCCGCCGCCCGTCTGGCTTATCATGACGGATACGTTGTCAAGGTCGTACTTGCCCGACTGAAGAGCCCTTAAAAGCTGTCCCACAACTATAAGCGCGGGATAGCAGGCATCGTTATTTACATACTTAAGACCTATGTCTATGCAGCCCCTGTCTATGGCGGGCATGAGAACTATGTTGTAACCGCAGTTTTTCATAGCCTCTTTTGCAAGGTCAAAATGAATGGGCGACATCTGGGGCATAAGTATGGTATGATTTTTCTTCATGTCCTTCGTGAACACAACTCTGCCGCCCGTCTTTACGGGATTCTTGGGCTTGAAGTTCTTAAGCCTTCTCTCCTCCAGAGCCGCAAAGAGAGAACGTATCCTTATCCTTGCGGAGCCGAGATTGCTCACCTCGTCTATCTTGAGCAGAGTGTATACCTTGCCCGAGGCAGACAGAATGTCGTGCACCTCGTCGGTGGTAACGGCGTCAAGACCGCAGCCGAAGCTGTTAAGCTGTATGAGCTCTATATTCTTCTTTTCTCTTACATAGCTTGCGGCGGCGTAAAGCCTGGAATGATAAGCCCACTGGTCCTTTACATTGAGGGGTCTTGGCACCTTGTCTATACCAAGATGCGCAATGCTGTCCTCTGTGAGAACGGCTACGCCGTAGCCTACTATCATTTCGGGTATGCCGTGATTTATTTCGGGGTCGATATGATAGGGTCTGCCTGCTATGACTATGCCCGTCATATCGTTGTCGTCTATATATTTGAGGGTCTCCTCGCCCTTTTTGCGCATATCCTCGCGGAAGCTCTGCTGTTCCTTATAGGCAAGCCTTGCCGCCCTCTCCACCTCGTGGGGGGCTATATCGGGAAATTCCTCCTGAAGCCTTTTGACAAGCACATTTTCATTGTCGAGATTGAAGAAAGGATTTCTGAAATCTATATTCTGCTCCCTTATTTCCTCCACATTGTTCTTTATGTTTTCGGGATAGCTCGTAACTATGGGGCAGTTATAGTGATTGTCGGCAGTGCCTATTTCCTTCTTCTCATACGAAACGCAGGGATAGAAAATGAACTTAACGCCGTCGTCTATAAGGCTCTTTATATGACCGTGGACTATCTTTGCGGGATAGCAGGCGGACTCGCTGGGTATAGACTCAATGCCGAGCTCATAAATATGCCTGCTGCTCTTGGGGCTCAGCTTCACGCTGTAGCCAAGCTCCGTGAAGAATGTGAACCACAGGGGATAGTCCTCGTACATATTGAGCACTCTGGGTATACCTACAACACCTCTCTTGGCGGATTCCGCCGGTATGGGGGTGTAGTTGAAAAGTCTGTTGTATTTATATTCAAAGAGATTGGGAACACAGCCCGAGGTCGTGTCCTTGCCCAAGCCTCTCTCGCAGCGGTTGCCGGATATAAAGCGTCTGTTTCCGCTGAATTTGTTTATTGTAAGAAGGCAGTTGTTTCCGCAGCCCTTGCAGCGCGTAAAGCTTGTGGATATGCTGAGGTCGTCAAGCTCCTCGGCGGAAAGCAGAGTTGAGCTTTCGCCCTCGGTATACTTATCCCTCGCTATTACAGCCGCGCCGAAAGCGCCCATTATCCCGCTTATATCGGGGCGTATGGCGTCCCTTGTGGATATAAGCTCGAAGCTTCTCAAAACCGCCTCGTTATAGAATGTACCGCCCTGAACGACAATATGCTTGCCCATGTCCGTGGGGTCGGTTATTTTAATTACCTTCTGCAATGCGTTCTTTATGACCGAATAGGCAAGACCCGCAGAAATATCGGCTACATCCGCGCCCTCCTTCTGCGCCTGCTTAACTCTGGAATTCATAAATACGGTGCAGCGTGAACCCAGATCAATGGGGCTCTCGGCAAAAAGCGCCACCCTTGCAAACTCCTGAACGCTTAAGCTAAGGCTCTTGGCAAAGGTCTCTATGAAGGATCCGCAGCCTGCGGAGCATGCCTCGTTTAAAAGCACACTGTCTATAACTCCGTCCTTTATCCTTATGCACTTCATATCCTGACCGCCTATGTCGAGTATGAAGTCCACATCGGGATCGAAGAATGCAGCCGCCTTGTAATGCGCTACCGTTTCTATCTCTCCGAGGTCTACCATAAGCGCCTCCTTTATGAGTCCCTCGCCGTAGCCCGTAACGCAGGCTTTCTTTATCTCCACGCCCTCGGGCATGATTTTGTAAATATGCTTAAGAGCGGAAATTATAAGCTTAAGAGGGTTGCCCTCGTTGCCCGCATAGAATGAATACAAAAGCTCGCCGTCCTCGCTCACAAGCGCAAGCTTGGAGGTGGTGGAACCCGAATCTATGCCCAAAAAAGCATTGCCTCTGTATTTTTCAAGCTCGCCTTTTTTGACGACAGCCTTTTTATGTCTTTCTTTAAAGGCTTCGTATTCCTCACGAGAAGCAAAGAGAGGATCGAGCCTGTTTATTTCCATTGTGAGATGCTTTTCTCCGCTTAAGTTGGCTATGAGAGTATCAAAATCAAAGCTGTCCTCGGGTTTGGAGGAAAGCGCAGAGCCCATAGCGGCAAAGAGGTGCGAATTTTCCACCTCTATGACCTCGTCGTCGGAAAGAGCGAGCACATCTATGAACCTTGCCTTAAGCTCCGTGAGGAAATGCAGGGGTCCGCCCAAGAAGGCTACCCTGCCCTTTATGGGCTTACCGCAGGCAAGTCCGCTTATGGTCTGATTGACAACAGCCTGAAAAATGGAGACTGCCAAATCGGACTTTGCGGCGCCCTCGTTTATAAGAGGCTGTATATCCGTCTTTGCAAAAACTCCGCAGCGCGCGGCTATGGGATAAATAACGCTGTAGCTCTTGGCATATTCGTTAAGTCCCGAAGCGTCGGTCTGAAGAAGCGAAGCCATCTGGTCTATGAAAGAACCCGTGCCTCCGGCGCAGATGCCGTTCATTCTCTGCTCTATACCGCCCGTGAAATATATTATCTTGGCGTCCTCGCCGCCTATTTCTATAGCCACATCGGTATTGGGCGCAACGGTATCTATGGCGTTGCTCACAGCCACGACCTCCTGTATGAAGGGAATACCTATCCACTCGGCTATGGAGAGTCCTCCGCTTCCCGTTATCATAGCGGAAAAGCTGATATTGCCGAGCTTGTCCTTCGCCTCGCGTATGAGCAAAAGAAGGGTCTCCTGTATATTGGAGCGGTGGCGTCTGTAGTCTTTAAATATTATATTGTTATTTTCGTCAAGGACAACAAGCTTTATAGTAGTTGAGCCTATGTCAACACCCGTCTTATATTTTGCCATTGAAAAAAACTCCTTTTATATGACTGTAAATTAAAGCCTGAAAAGTAATCACAATAATTATACTACATAAAGACAAAAAATTCAACATTAAAACTATTCCAAACAAACAGAATACTGTCAGTCCTCATATCTGAAATATCTGAAATACGCCTTTTCGTCCTTATCGGTATCTCCGCCAAGGGCGTATATTCCCGTAAGAGTGCCCGTGTGGCGCTTTCTGTCCTCGGGCACGCCTTC
>CANRNM010000033.1 GCA_947631975.1 uncultured Clostridia bacterium | reverse complement strand
AATCACTCTCCTTCTTTCATTGTTGCTTCTGTTGCTTCTCGCTCCCATTGTCGGTATGCCTGTATTTTTGTTTTCATATCAAAACTTCCATTTAAGTTTTTTACTTTTTTCTTGTAATTCCATATACCAACAATAGGTTTCATTGTATGTATTCTCCAATGTTCTTATGTTTATTGTAAAATGAATATCATATCTGCCTTCAACTGCCCAATCAGTGATAAGCAATGCGTTATCTTTTATTAATTTAGGCACACCGATGTCAATGCCTAATTCTTCTGTTGCGTACTTTATCAATTGCCTTATGTTATGTGTGTATATTTTGTAATTATTGTAGTTCAAACCGGAATTATATATTTGCACTTTTATAAGTTTTTCTATTGCTTGCTGTATATGAAAAGCGGCTATATTTTTTGCTTCTTTTTCTTTTGTATCTCTATAAACATCAAGAATATTTTTTGCAACACTCAAATCCATTTTTGCCAACTTTATATAGCTCATTATTATGATAATCCTCCTTCAAACAAAACTTCTCCTTCTGCTATGTTGCTTAAAATCTGACTGTTCGGAAGCTTATCCGAATTGAAGTATAATATATCATAATCCTGAAAAAATTTTTTCTTTGAGTCGTATGCAAATATGCTGTCTATGAATGCCAAATAATCTTTTGAAGCATACATTTTGCATTTCGGTAGTTTGCCAAAAACAGCAATATCTATGTCAGAGCTTTCATTACATCTGGTTTCAAGCGCCGAACCAAACAATACAACCTTTTCTATTTTGTTACATAATGGAATACAGTCAACTATGTTTTGTATATATTCCTGTTTAATATCTGCTACTTTTATTTTTTTTCCGTTTACATCCATAGTAACAAGCTTGCACATAAATATCACCTCCGCTAATTGTATTATATCATATTATGGAGATTTTGCAACGCCCTTTTATGATGCTGCACGGGAAAGGGCTTTCCTTGTGTAACAAAAAAAGTAAATGTCGGTTTATATATTAAAGTAAATATAGCATTTTAGTGTGTAAAATTGAAGTTCTTGCTTAACAATTCAAAAAAGCGTATTATTATTCAAAAAAATTCCAATTTAGTATTTACATTTTGTCATAATATTGATATATTTATTTGGTGCAGGAGGGACAAAAGGAGAAAAACATGAGCAAAAATATTAACAATTTAATTAAAAAAGAACTCCCCTATTTAATAGAGGAAATTGCGGAAGAGGTTTATCAAAACGGTAAGATAGATGTTTTTGAAAGGCGCGATGTGGAACATATTGTAACATATATGCGCGCTGAAACAGAAATATTACTCATAAGAGCAATGATTTCTTTGGTTGATATTGTATACAAAGAGAATGAAGATTAAAAAAATATTATAAACATTAATTCTTAATTCTATGAGGCGGGTATTTAAAAGAAACGGGCGTTTACAAAACAGCATAAAGAGTTTATGTACAAATGAAAATAGTTAAAACAGGAGGTGCTTCTATACGATTTTTTTAAATATTTTTTAATGTATATATTTTTTGCTGTTTTCAGAGAGGCTTTTGGAAGTTTTAGAGAAATTTTAGAGAAAAACTCCGATTTGGCAGCTGTTTATTATTGACAAAACGGCTTCAAACATATATAATAAACCTTGTGTACGGCTTAAATACTCATATTTTTGCAGGCACACAGGTTTATGCGGACATGGCGGAATAGGCAGACGCGCCGGATTTAGGATCCGGTTCTTCGGAGTAGGGGTTCAAGTCCCCTTGTCCGCAGTTTTTTTGTTGGCTAAAAATCGCTTAACCGGAAGGAATTACAACAAATTCCTCGAAGTCTATAATATATTGTGAAGTACTTATTTAAACTTGATAATAAAACTTATCTGTTGTATAATAATATTGAGGTGATTATTATGTCAAACAAAGAGCAGATAATAAAACTTTTAGACAATGTGCCCGATTATAAAATGGGATATGTCCTTGCTTATTTACAAGGCTTGACAGCCGATGAAGAAGCTGATGATTTGTTTTGCGAAAAAATGATGGAAGATTACAATAATGACACATCTTCCGATAAAGCTGAAGGAATTTCCATTGAAGATTTCGCTAAGGAATTGGGAGTGAATTTAGTGTGAAATACTCTATAGTCATTCAAAAGAAAGCCCAGAAATTTATTCGTAAGCAATCAAAACCGGAGCAAGAAAGGCTTTTGAAAGCCATATACAAATTGCCGTATGAGGGTGATATCAAAGCTTTAAAAAACAATCCCGAACTTATGCGATTAAGAGTAGGCAGCTACAGAATCATTTTTTCTGTCAATAATGATATATTGACTGTGTTTATAATAGATGCAGGAAACAGAGGTCAGATATATAAAAGTCTGTAGAATGTTATATATTGTAAAAACAATATATTCTAAATATATTTGATAAAAAAGCAATTGGAGTTTATCATAGTATAGTCATATTATCTTAGAAGCGGATAAAAGTTTTTTCTTGAGGTAATCAAAGCCTCAAATATCAAAACAGTTTATCTGCTTTTTTATTGACAACACGCCTGCTTTGGTGTATAATAGCAACGATAAAAAAACGGGGTTTATACGCCCTGTTTTTATGTATAAAAATATATCAACAGGAGGAATATAATATGGCTCAAAGATTTACAAGCGGAGTATCAAGCGATGGCAGCGCAGTGTTTGTTTCACTGCCCGAGCAAGGCAAAATAAGCCCTGTAAGCACATATTTTGCGCCCATGGCGATAGGTCCCTATTCTCAGGGAATAGTTCTCGACAACATGGTTTTTACATCGGGTCAGATAGCGCTAGATCCCGACAAAAACAAAATTGTTGCAACGGATATAGAGGGACAGGCGGAGCAGATAATGAAAAACATCGCGGCAATACTGGATATGGCAGGCTCGTCCATGGAGAAGGTTGTAAAGACGACCTGTTTTCTTGCCGATATAAACGATTTTGAAAAATTTAACGAGGTTTACGCAAAACATTTCACCACTAAGCCCGCGCGTTCATGCGTTGAGGTAAGCGCGCTTCCAAAGGGAGCGCTTTGCGAGATAGAAGTAATTGCGACCAAGTAAGGAGAAAATTATGCTGACTTTAGACAGAGTGTATCATGCGGCATACACGCTTAAAAATGTTATAAGAGATACAGCCGTTATTCAGGCTCCCGACCTCAATCCCGAGGCGGATATATACTTAAAGACGGAAAATCTGCAAATAACGGGTTCGTTCAAGGTGAGGGGCGCTTATTACAAGATCTCTCAGCTTAGCGATGAGGACAAGAAAAAGGGCGTTATAGCCTGTTCTGCGGGCAATCACGCGCAGGGCGTTGCGCTGGCTGCCACCGCAAACGGCATCAAGTCGCTCATTTGCCTTCCCGACGGCGCTCCCATTTCAAAGGTGGAAGCCACAAAGGGCTACGGCGCAGATATATGTCTTGTGAAGGGCGTGTATGACGACGCCTACGCCAAGGCTATGGAGCTTAAGGACGAAATGGGCTACACATTTATTCATCCCTTCAACGATGTGGATGTGATAGCGGGGCAGGGCACCATAGGTCTTGAGATACTGGAGCAGCTCCCCGAAATTGACGCTGTTATCGTGCCTGTGGGCGGCGGCGGACTTATATCGGGCGTTGCTTTTGCCATAAAATCGCTCAATCCCGACTGCAAGGTGTACGGCGTACAGTCGGAGGGCGCGCCTTCTATGTATATGTCGCTCAAAAAAGAGCAGATAGTAAATCTGGACAATGTAAAGACCATTGCTGACGGCATTGCCGTTAAAACACCGGGCGACAACACATTCGAAATATGCTCAAAATATGTGGATAAGGTCGTTACAGTGAGCGATGATGAAGTTGCTTCAGCCATTCTTGCGCTTATGGAACAGCAGAAAATGGTAGCCGAGGGCGCAGGCGCGGCAGCCGTTGCCGCAGCCATGTTCAACAAGGTGGACATAAAGGGCAAAAAGGTATGCTGTCTTGTTTCGGGCGGAAATATTGATGTTACTATACTTTCCCGTATAATTTCAAGAGGTCTTTTAAGCTCCGGACGCTCTCTTACAATAAGGATTGCGCTCACCGATAAGCCGGGTCAGCTGGAGGCTGTTTCAAGGATAATTGCGGGACTTGGCGGCAACATCGTTTCAATTCACCACGATAGGTACGACTTGAATATCGACATTGTTTCCTGCATACTCGACCTAAGAATAGAAACAAGGGACCACGAGCATATCGAAGCAATCGTCAATGCGCTTAAAAACGAGGGCTTTAAAATAGTAGAATAAAACAGCCGTTTACAAAGGAGGAAATATATATGCCATTGATATTCATAATTCCCGTCATAGCTGTAATTGTTGTATTTTTTGTAATCAAAAAATGCAAATTGAGCGCATCGGCAAAAAAATATATCAAACTTTTTGTCTGTACCGTTACATGGCTAAGCATGGTATTCCAGTTTGTGAATATAGCGCGCTATATAGACAGCAGCGGCGAGAGAATAAGCAATGTTCTCGGGCAGGGCGGCATATATTTTTCGTGGATAGGGCTCATACTTTTTTCGGTGTATGTTGCCGCAATATATATTGAAGCATTTTCAAAGCCTTCCGAGTAAGAAATATGGTTAATAAAAAGATAGCTTAAATACGCTATATATAGGGCTATCATACTATTTGGGGACAGCTGTCCCCAACCTAACTAAAAAAATACAAATCCCCTATATCAAAGAAAAGACCCCATCATGAGGTCTTTTCTTAAATTACTTATTTACTTCGCCTTATATATAGCAGTCTTGGTATTTGCGTCCCAGTCGACCTGCACGCCCAAGAAATTACCTATAGCTCTGAAAGGTACATACATTCTGCCTTCCTTTATTTCGGCTTTTACGCCGTTTTCCATAGCCGTCTTAACGCCGTTCACTTCAACAATATTGCTTCCTGCCGTAAATACAGCCTTCATATTGTCCTTTGTTACGGTCGCCTGCTTTGCTGCGGCATCCCAAGCTATTGCCTTGCTGTTGTCGGCGTTCTCGATGTCGTCGCCCGAAAGCACGACTGCCACAAATCTCAAGGGCACAAGCGTTGAATTTGACTCGGACTGTATGTAAGCCGAAGCGTCCATTTTATAGTCCTTGCCGTCAATGCTTATTACATCCTTGCCTATAGTAACCTTAACCTCGGGTATAGTGTTAGGTATAGTTTTATTACCCGTTGCGTTGGGCTCTGCCTTTGCCGTGGTCGCCTCTGTCGTTGGCTCGGATTTTACAGTTGTGGCTTCTGTTGTTGTCGTAGTTGTAGTCTTCTTAGACGATGAAGAACCACCACCACCGCCGCCACCACCGCCACCGCTTGAAGAAGATGCTGCTTTTGTGGTGGCTTCTGTGCCGGATTCGGTAACCTGTGATGTAGTAGGCTGAGTTGACGTTTCTGTCGTTGTAGTAGTTGGCAGAGCATCATAGGATTCTTTAAAGCCGTTTTCCTTTGCCCAAGCATCGGCATATGACTCCTGCTTTACATAAAGTATAAGTTTATCCTTATCACAGTTATAAAATGCTTGAGCATTTATATTTGTAACGCTATCCGGTATGGTTATACCGGTCAGAGAACCGCAGTCAGCAAATGAATAATAACCTATAGAGGTAACGCTGTTAGGTATAGTTATATCTGTAAGCGAAGTACAGTTATAAAATGTACAATTACCGATAGAAGTAATGCTATTAGATATAGTTATATTTTTCAGTGAGGTACAGTCAAAAAATGAATAACTGCCTAAAGAAGTTACGCTATCAGGTATAGCTATATCTGTAAGCGAGCTGCAGCCATCAAATGCATAGTTACCTATAGAAGTTACACTATTGGGTATTATTATGTTTGTAAGTAAACTGCAATTAAAAAATGCATCGCCGCCAATAGAAACAACACTGTCCGGAACAGTAAATTCTTTTATATCTTTTGCTGCGGGTACTAATATAAGTTCTGTTTTATCTTTATTATATAAAACTCCGTTTACAGATAAATAAGCGGGATTGCTTTCATCTATATTTATTGACATCAGCGAACTGCAACCTAAAAAAGATGAAGCCATTATATTGGTAACACTGCCGGGAATATATATACTTATCAAAGAACGACAATGTTCAAATGCACGATTTTCTATAGAAATAACACTATTGGGAATAGTAAAATATTGTATTGCTTTTTTTATAGGTACTTGTATAAGTCTTGTTTTGTTTTTATTATATAAAATTCCGTCCTGAGAAGAATAGGATGAATTGTTTTCGTTCACATTTATTGACATCAGTGAAGTACATGTCCCAAATGCACGATCGCCTATATTTGTAACACCATACGGTATGGTTATGTCCATAAGCGAAGTACATCCCAAAAACGCTTCTTTGCCTATATAAGTAACACTGTCGGGTATGATTATATTTGTCAGCGTATAACAATCCATAAACGCCCATTCGTCAATTTTAGCAACACTATTGGGAATAGTTACTTTTGTAAGCTTTCTGCAGCTTTGAAATGCCGCAGAAGCAATTTCGGTAACAGGTGTTCCGTTTACAGTTTGTGGAATATTTGCTTCAATGATATCATAATCAGCATTTACAACTACATATGATTTTTTAAAGCTATCATAATTAAGATAAATATTACCGCCTTTTACTTCATATGTATATTCATCGAGTGATGTTAAGCTTATGCCATAGTCAGCTGCTGCCTCAGACACCACGTTATCCATGGTTTCTGTTTTGCCGTTGCCGTCAGCCTGTGTTTCGGCAAGGCACATATTTATACTTGATACAGCCACAATAAGCGAAAGAATAAAACTTGCTGCTTTTTTGGATTTCATTGTAATTCCTCCTTTTTTATGCGTCTTAATGTATAGTTTAGGACGGTTTCAAAAAGTCCTTTTATTTGTTTAAATATATATATAATATAGCCAAATATTATTGACATTAAAGTTATATTATGCTACAATTCTACCTATAAAGTCGAAGGCAAAAAAGACCGTCCTAAACTATAGTTTGGGACGGTCTTAATTATACCGCTCAACCGTTCAATTCCCTTTCAATATCCTCTTTTTTCACCGTGCTAAGAGCGGATATATATCCTCCGAGAGCCTTTTCAAAATACTCCTTGGCTTTTTTGCCGTCGTTTCTTTTCTTGCATATCATGCCCATGTAATAAAGGCTTTCCGTCATATTTTCCCTTATGCCGAGGGCTTTTTCAAAATATTCCTCCGCCTTGTCAATATCGCCCTTGTTGTAATATATCTGTCCCATATTATCCCAGGCGGGAGCGTAGCCGCTGTTATCCTCAAGCGCTTTTTTTGTAAGCTCCTCCGCCTTGTCCGTATCGCCCTTAAGGAGATAAAAATATGCAAGTGTAGTAAGCGTATTGGGATTTATATAATTAAATTTTTTCTGTAGATTTTCTATTTCCTCTATTGCCTTGTCAAGGTCGCCCATCACCCAATAACAGCTTGACACAGCCAGAGGTATCAGCTTTTCAAAAAGCACCTTGTTGTTTATTTTTTCGGCTCTTTTAAATACATTCAGAGCTTCCTCCGCGCGTCCCTCGTGCAGAGCGTCAAGAGCATAGTTGTAAAGCGCCTTCACATTTCTTGTGTTTCGCTTAACGGCTATCTTATAAAACTTTTTCGCCTTGTCGGGCTTTCTGAAAAAATAAAACATATTGCCTATCATGCCCAGCACATAGTTGTGGCACACTATTGCGCTTGCCAGCATAAACACCAGAAATGCGGGTATGAGCCACCACTCCGACATTTTTTTGAAGTACACCAGTATTATAAAGGCGAGCATCATATATCCCAGCAGCACGCCTCTCCAGTATTTCACAAGGTCAATTTTCTGCGTTCTTTTGTTCATTTGCTTTTCTTCCTTCTCACTTTAGTTTTTTTCTTTTCAACGGAATAGCCGAATTTGCCGAGCTTTTTGCCCAGTCCGAAATACTCCCCGTGAGAATAGCATATCGGCTTGGACCTTTCAAATTCAAATTTTCCGTTTTCAGTCATATATTTTTCGTCAGCGTCCGCGCCCAATATCTCTGCCATAAATATATGGTGCGAGCCCAGCTCTTTTATTTCAACCACCTTGCACTCTATGGATATGGGGCTTTCCTTTATTATGGGACAGCTTATATATTGCGCCTTTTCCTTTGTGAGCCCCGTTTCCTTGAACTTGTCATAGTCCCGTCCGCTTCTCACTCCGCACCAGTCGGTGGCTCTTGCAAGCTCCTCCGTGGTTATGTTTATTGCAAATTCTCCGCTTTCCTTTATGATATCGTAGGAATATCTTTCGGGTCTCACGGAGATATATGTCATAGCGGGGTCGGAATTTATGGTTCCCGTCCATGCTATGGTTATTATGTTGCTTTTTTCCATGCTGCCGCAGCTCACCATAACGACGGGTACGGGATAAAGTATTGTGCCGGGCTTCCATATCTGTTTTGCCATATACTGCCTCCTTATAGCTTTTATATTAGTATACAACATTTTTTTGTTATTTTCAATTGATATTGTAAAGATAAAATGTTAATATATATTTATATATATTTTTTATTGCAGAATGAGGACTCAAAATGAATTTACCTTTGGAATATACGGAAAAAATGAAAAGGCTTCTCGGCGATGAATACGAGCTTTATATTGAAAGCTTTTCACAGCCGAGGCTGTACGGACTTAGGGCAAACAGCCTTAAAATAAGTCCCGAAAAGCTCAAGAACAGCGTGGATTGGGAGCTTTCGCCCGTGCCGTGGTGCAGAGAGGGCTTTTATTACGACGGCGAGAATGTGCGCCCCGCAAAGCATCCCTTTTACAACGCAGGGCTCTATTACATACAGGAGCCGTCGGCAATGTCCACGGGAGCCATGCTCCCCGTAAATCCCGGCGACAGAGTTATTGACCTCTGCGCGGCTCCGGGAGGCAAAAGCACGCAGATAGGCGCAAAGCTGAAAGGCGAGGGTATACTTGTGAGTAACGACATAAGCGCCTCGCGCTGTCTTGCTTTGCTTAAAAATATAGAGCTCAGCAGCATTCCCAATGCCATAATAACAAATGAGGAGCCGTCTAAGCTTGCAAAACGCTTCAAGGGCTTTTTCAACCGCGTTGTGGTCGACGCGCCCTGCAGCGGCGAGGGTATGTTCAGAAAGGACGACACTGCGGTCAAAAGCTGGGCAATGCATAAGACGGAGCTTTGCTGTAAGCTCCAGAGGGAAATTCTCAAGGCTGCCGCCGAGCTTCTGAGCGGAGACGGCATAATTGCATATTCCACATGCACGTTTGCTCCGGAGGAGGACGAGGGCATGATACAGGAATTTCTGAATGAAAATCCCGATTTCGAGCTTATGGACTTTGACAAAAGCTCCGGCTTTTCGGACGGCAGAGCGGATTGGACAGAAAACGGCAGCGCCGAGCTTAAAAAATGCGGAAGGCTCATGCCATATAAGGTGAAGGGCGAGGGACATTTCCTCTGCCTTCTGCATAAAAAGGGCGAGGATATACCGCCCGAGCTTCCAAAGGACAGAACGGTCCCCAAAAAGCTTTTGAAGGATTATTATGACTTTGCGGAAAAAACTATGGCTAACATAACGGAGGATAACCTTATAATGCATAAGGAAAGCCTTTTCTCCGTGCCGTACTGCCTTGATTTGAGCGCTCTAAGAGTCAAAAGAAGCGGGCTCTACCTGGGCGAATGTAAAAAGAACCGCTTTGAACCGAGTCAGGCTTACGCCATGACGCTCAAAAAGGAAGATGTAAAAAACAGTATAGACTTGAGCCTTGACGATGAGAGGCTTGAAAGATATTTAAGGGGCGAGAGCTTCAATGCCGAATGTAACGACGGCTGGGCGCTCGTGTGCGTTGAGGGCTATTCCCTGGGCTGGGGAAAGGTGATAAACGGCAGACTTAAGAATAAGTATCTGCCGGGTTGGATGAACAGATAGATTTCAGAGGTGCAAAATGGCTTTTTTACCCGTAACCTATGACGAAATGAAAAAAAGAGGCTGGGAACAGCCCGACTTTATATATGTGAGCGGAGACGCCTATGTCGATCATCCGTCCTTCGGTATGGCTATAATCACACGACTTCTGGAAAGCCGCGGCTATAGGGTATGCGTTATACCCCAGCCCGATTGGCGCAGCGCGGAAGCTTTCAAGCGCTTCGGAAAGCCCCGTCTTGCTTTTTTGGTGAGCGGAGGAAACATTGACTCAATGGTAAATCACTATTCCGTAGCCAAGAAGAAAAGGGAAAGAGATCTGTATTCGCCCGGAGGCGAGGGCGGGCACAGACCCGACAGGGCTGTGATAGTGTACTGCCAGAGGATAAGAGAGGCATACGGCAAGGATACCGCCATATTGATAGGCGGCATAGAAGCCAGCTTAAGACGGCTCTCGCACTATGACTACTGGGACAACAAGGTAAGGCGTTCCATACTTCTGGATTCGCAGGCGGATATACTCATGTACGGCATGGGCGAGCACCAAATAATTGAGCTTGCCGAGGCGCTCGACGGAGGACTTAAAGCCGAGGACATAACATATGTAAGAGGCACGGTGTATAAAGCCAAGAGCCTTGAAAATATATATGAGGACTATATAGAGCTTCCGTCATTCGAGGATGTGAGCGCGGACAAAAGGACATATGCCGAAAGCTTTCTTAAGCAGTATCGCAATACCGACGCGGTAACTGCCAAAATACTTGCCGAGCCCTATAATGACTGCTATGTTGTGCAGAACAAGCCATCGCTGCCCCTAAGCCGTGAGGAGTTTGACAACAGCTATTCCCTGCCTTATATGCGCACATTTCATCCCATGTACATCGAAAAAGGCGGTGTACCCGCTATTGACGAGGTGCGTTTCAGCATAATAAGCAACAGGGGTTGCTTCGGAAACTGCAATTTCTGCGCCCTTGCTTTTCATCAGGGCAGGGTGATACAGTCCAGAAGCCATGGCTCCATAATTTCCGAAGTCGAAAAAATAACAAAGGAACCCGATTTCAAGGGCTATATACACGATGTGGGCGGTCCCACTGCCAATTTCAGACAGCCCGCCTGCAAAAAACAGCTCACGGAGGGCGCCTGCACGGACAGACAGTGCCTTTTCCCCACTGCGTGCAAAAACCTATATGTAGACCACAGCGACTATGTAAAGCTTCTCAGAAAGCTCAGAGCGCTGCCCAAGGTCAAAAAGGTGTTCGTGCGTTCGGGCATAAGGTACGACTATCTCATATATGACGAGGACGAAACATTTTTCATAGAGCTGTGTCAATATCATGTCAGCGGTCAGCTTAAGGTCGCGCCCGAGCATATCTCCCCCGAGGTGCTCGAAAAAATGGGCAAGCCCTCGCGCAAGGTATACGAGAGCTTTACAAAGAAGTTTTATGATATAAACAGAAAAATAGGCAAGGAGCAGTATCTCGTGCCCTATCTCATGAGCTCTCACCCCGGCAGCACGCTTAGATCCGCCGTTGAGCTTGCCGAGTATTTAAGGGATACGGGCAGTATGCCCGAGCAGGTCCAGGACTTCTATCCCACTCCGGGCACGCTCTCCACCTGTATGTTCTACACGGGTCTTGACCCAAGGACAATGCAGGAGGTCTATATTCCGCGCTCGCCTCACGAAAAGGCTATGCAGAGGGCGCTCATACAGTATAGGCTCCCCCGCAACTATGACCTTGTTTACGAGGCTTTGCATAAGGCGGGCAGGACAGACCTTATAGGCTATGACAAGCACTGTCTCATACGCCCCAAAAGGAATGTTCCCGAAAAGAATAAAAAGCCTTCGGAACAAAGGAAGAAAAAAACAATAAGAAATATACATAAGAAAAAAGGTGCAAGGTAAATGTTTTTAAAGATAATAAAAAAAGACCCCGTTCTTTTTGCGGCTGTTTTCTGCGCTGTGCTGTCGGCATTTTTTGTGCTCCCCGACAGACAATATATAGAATATATAGATTACAGAACGATAGGGCTTTTGTTCTGCCTCATGTCCGTAGTTGCGGGCTTCAGCTCCATGGGGCTTATAAAGTATATGGCTGAGAAAATACTGTCTATGGTAAAAAACACCAGAACGCTTGTTTTTGTGCTTTGGATGCTCTGCTTCTTTTCGTCCATGCTCATTACAAACGATGTGGCGCTCATAACCTTTGTGCCTCTCGCCATAGCTATACTCACTCTCTGCAAAAAGAAAAAGCTCATAATATACACCCTCGTGCTCCAGACGGCGGGCGCGAACATGGGCAGTATGCTCACTCCCGTGGGCAATCCCCAGAATCTTTATCTCTACGGCAAATTCAATATTCCCACGGGCGAATTTTTTGCTATAACTCTCCCCGTCATACTTTTAAGCTTTGTCATTCTTGCAGCTATGACTTTCGGCGTGCCTTCCGAAAAAATTTCCGCTAAGCTTGAAAGCGAAAAGATGGACATAAAAAAGGTCAATATCATTATATATACGGTGCTTGCCGTCTTGTCGCTCCTTTCCGTAGTAAGGCTTGCCGACTGGCGCATAGCCGTTGTTCTGACAGCTCTTTCGCTTGTTATATTTGACAGAAGAACGCTTAGATCCGTGGATTGGCTCCTGCTTATAACCTTCTGCGCGTTTTTTGTGTTTGTGGGCAACATAGAGCGAATACCGTTCATAAAAGACATAATAGAGGGCATAATAAACAAGAGCGCCTTCGGAGCCTCGCTCATAGCAAGCCAGATAATAAGCAATGTGCCCGCGGCGGTCGTTCTCAGCGGATTTACGCAGAATTACAGAGCGCTCGTTCTGGGTACGGATATAGGAGGCTTGGGCAGTCTCATAGCGTCCCTTGCCAGCCTTATATCATTCAAGTTTTATACAAAAATAAAGGGGGCTGATGTGAAACGCTACATAACCGTTTTTACGGTTGTAAATGTAGTATTTCTGATGTTTTTGATACTGTTTTACATATTGGGAATAATAAAATAAATATGCAAAATTTAGTTATTTTGCATAAAAATTTAATATCTTTTTGTGCAGTCTTACAGAAAACTTTTTAAATGAATTATTACACTTGACCTAAAGTTGAGTTTATGTTGTATAATTTAATTAAGCTAAAGAAGCTGTGCTGTTTTATGGGGTTTGATTATTTTGGGTAGAACCTTATACCTATTTTTTATATTGGGGGACGGTGAATATTATGGAGGGTAAAACATACTCTATAGGTGAGGTATCCAGAATACTTAATATTCCTATTTCAACAATAAGATATTATGACAAGCAGGGTCTGCTCCCGCTGATAAAGCGCTCGGGAGGGAATATGCGTATTTTTGACGAGGACGATCTGTCTTGGCTTAAGCTTTTGGAATGTCTTAAGGGCACAGGCATGCAGCTCAACGATATAAAAACATATTTCAGGCTTTGCAGAGAAGGTCGTTCCACCTATAAGGAGCGCTATGAAATGCTTCTTAAGCAAAAAAAGGAAACCGAAAACAAAATGGATGAACTCAAGCAGTCCCTGAGTATAATAGATTATAAATGCGCATTTTATAAAATAATGTGCGAGTCCGATTCGGCGGAACCTTCCGAGGAAATATTAAGCGCTATGGAACCCCTCGAAACGGATTTTTAGAATTTGCTCATTTTTTGCATTTTATGCTAAAAAATATCCGATATCGGCATTAAGCCGTATCGGATATTTTTGTGTGTATGCATATTGAAAAATGAGGAAATTGTTTTTACTTCATATACTCATTAAAAAATTCCGTAATTTTTTCAAATGGTATTATGTCCTTTCTGTCATACAGGTCAGTGTGTACTGCTCCCGGGATTATCATAAGCTCCTTGTTGTCGGTGTATTTGCTGTCCTTTGTCATGTCCGCATAAGCGTCCCTGCTGAAATAGCAGGAATGAGCCTTTTCACCGTGAATAATGAGCACTGCGCTCCTTATCTCATTGCTGTATTTGAGTATGGGCTGGTTTAAAAATGATTCGCAGCCTATGACATTCCAGCCGCTGTTTGAATTGAGAGAACGCTCGTGATAGCCTCTCTTTGTCTTATAATAGTCGTAGTAATCCTTCACAAAAAACGGCGCGTCATCGGGCAGCGGGTCCACAACTCCTCCGCCCGGCTTATACTCTCCGTTTTTGATATCCTCAAGCCTTTGGGCGCACATTGCCGCGCGCTTTTGGTAGCGGGCTTCCTCGCTGTCCTCGCTGTCAAAATAACCCTTGGCATTTACTCTTGTCATGTCGTACATGGTGGAAGCCACGGTCGCCTTTATTCTGGTGTCGAGAGCGGCAGTGTTGAGCGCCATACCACCCCAGCCGCATATGCCTATTATGCCTATTCTGTCGGGGTCAGCCTTTTCATACAGCTACAGAAAGTCCACAGCCGCCATAAAGTCCTCCGTGTTTATGTCCGGAGAAGCCATATATCTTACATTTCCTCCGCTTTCGCCCGTAAACGAGGGGTCGAAGGCAAGAGTAATAAAGCCTTTTTCAGCCATAGTCTGAGCATAAAGCCCCGACGACTGCTCCTTTACTGCGCCGAAGGGTCCGCATACGGCTATAGCGGGAAGCCTTCCTTCTGCATTTTTAGGCTCGTAGATATCTCCCGCCAGAGTAATGCCGTATCTGTTTTTGAAGTTCACCTTGCTGTGATTTACCTTGTCGCTCTTTTCAAATACCTTATCCCATTTTTCGGTCATTTCATGTGCCTCCTTCATTGCTCTAGCTGTCTTGCTATTTTTATTATATCATATCTGCATAAATCCTCATAATACTTATATCTTATATCCTGTTATTCTTGACGCAAATAACTTATAATGTTAAAATAAAAATGAGGTGATATTTATGGAAATAAGGACATTGAGATATTTTCTTGAAACAGCAAGAGAGGGGAATATGTCAAGGGCTGCCGAAAGGCTCCATGTATCGCAGCCCACGCTTTCACGCGTTATGAAGGAGCTGGAAGAAGAACTCGGAAAACAGCTTTTCACAAGAAGCAGCTACAGCATAAGATTGACCGACGAGGGTATGCTTCTGCGCAGGAGAACAGAGGACCTTTTGGATATGGCAGACAAGATAAAGGATGAATTCCGCACTCTCGGCGATACAGTGCGGGGAGATGTTTACATAGGCTGCGCGGAATCCTGCCTTATAAAATATCTTGCCAAAGCCATAAAGTCTCTTAGAGAAAAATATCCGCTTATCACATAATAAGCGGAGATACTCAACAGATGGATGAAAAGCTCAAAAGGGGAATATATGACTTTGCCATAATAGCGGAGACTCCCGACCTCTCGCAGTACAATTATATAGAGATACCCGAAAGCGACGTATGGGGTGTCATTATGTCCGAAGGACATCCTCTTGCGGAAAAACAAAGCGTAACGGCAGAGGATATACTTCCTTATCCCGTTTTTATATCAAGACAGGCTGTAAACACGGATATCCCTAGGTGGAGCAACAACATAACGGATAAGCTTGACCTCTGCGTTACATTCAATCTTGCCAACAATGCGGCGGTTTTGGTAAAGGAAGGACTTGGGCTTGCGTTTGTTTTTGAAAGACTTCTGGAGACGGACGGCAAAAGCGGAATTACCTTTCGCCCGCTTGAACCTGCTCTTGAGACCAAGATGTATGTGATATGGAAAAAATATCAGATATTCACTTCCGCTGCCGAGGCTCTTTTGAACGAACTCAAAGAAATTTTAAAATAATTTCTCCGAAATGATAGAAAATCATATTTTTGACCGTAATATTTATTGAAGCGCTTCTTAAAACAAGTAATAGGGCGGTGATGACAATGCACCAAAGCGACAGAGAGCTTGCCAAGAGCATACAAAGAGGCAGCGAGGATGCCTTTAATGAGCTTGTGAGGCTCTACGGAGGTCTTATAAAGTCCATAGTATATTATCATTTTAGGAATTTTCCCATGTGGCAGGAGGACTGCATAAACGACGTGCTCTTTAAGATCTGGCAGAACATAAAAAGGTACGACCCCGATAAGAACACTCTCAAAAACTGGATAGGAGCGGTTGCCAAGTACAGAGCTATCGACTTCAAGCGCAGATATTACAGAGAGCTTATGACGGGCGAACTGAAAGAAGACATAGCGGATGAGAGAATGAGCGCGGAGCTTTTGAGACAGGAGACCGAGGAGGAGGTCGCCTCCCTGCTTTCGGGTCTTGACGAAAGGGACAGGGAAATATTCATAAGACGATATATAATGGACAGCCCCATAGATGAAATAGCTTCGTCTCAGGGAAGGAGTGCGGGCTATATTTACAACCGTCTTTCAAGAGGACGCAGAAAGCTCCGCCGTTTATTTGTTAAGGAAAGGTCGTGATGATAACCATGAAAAACGAATATGATTATCTAAATGATGTAAAGATGGACTTCAGCATATATGATGATGTCATTTCGGAGGAGGAAGTATATAAAATGAAGAATTTGGAAAACAACAATAAAAGACTGCCCGCAAAGAAGTTTGCCGTGCTGCTCTGCGCAGCGGTTTTGGTGCTCGGCACGGGCGTTACAGCGGCAACGGGCGGTATAGACAGGATAATAAAGAACATAACCACGGGACACAATATTTTCACACAGATGGATCCCAACGCGCCTCATGAGCTCCCCGACGCTCTCAAGGGCAAGTTCTTTACAGCCGACGGCGAGCCTCTCGACGCTGTAAGGCATGAGGATATGGACTCTCTTTATAACAGCGAGGGCAAGCTCCTTTCTAAGGATGAGCTTGAAGCTGTATTCAAAGAAGCCTTCAAGGATTCCGATGTATATATCAAGGATAAGGTAGAGGAATCCGAGGTAAGCTTTGCGACCATAGATGAAGCAAAGTCAAATATAGATTTCGCCTTGAAGGTTCCCGCGGCGGTCCCCGAAGGCTTTGAATTTTCAAGATGCTACAGCTTTACCGATGAAGACGGCAGCCCGAGCAGTTTATATATGAACATAGAGTATGTAAATGCCAAGGGCGAAAAGCTCGTTGTTCACGAAAGACTTTTGAACGACGAAACAGCCTACAGAATGTCTACCGACGGCGAGATGGAGGAAGTAGACATAAACGGCAGAAAGGCAGTTATAATAGACGGCAGAAATATCGACTTCGAAACGGAGGACGATGTTTCCGTGGCAATATCCACTCACGGTCTCATTTCAAGGGACGAGCTTATAAATATGGCAAAGAGCATAGCATAAGAGAAAAAAACACCCGATAAATTTCGGGTGCTTTTTTATGTCGTAAAAAGCGCAGAGGGCGGGATTCGAACCCGCGGTCCCTTAACGGGAGCACCGAATTTCGAGGCCGGCTCCTTAAACCACTCGGACACCTCTGCATAAATATTATCCGTCGCAAAAATACCTTCCACCTTTTATATTATACCATAGAAGGTATTTTTTGCAACAGTTATTTTTAATATTATAGTATTTTTTTATTTTTCGCCTATTTTGTTTATGTCATAAGGCGTGCTCTGATATACGCAGTAATTGATCCAGTTTGTGTAGAGCAGATTACTGTGCGCCTTCCAAAGAGCTATGGGCTCCTTCGTGGGGTCGTCGTCCTTGAAATAGTGCTTGGGTATGTCTATGTCAAGTCCCTTCTCAAGGTCTCTGAAATATTCGTTTGCGAGCGTGTCCGTCTCGTATTCGGAATGTCCCATCACAAATATCTGACGGCAGTTCTTGTCCGCCACTATGTAAAGTCCCGACTCGTCCGATTTTGAGAGTATGCGGAGG
>CANRNM010000032.1 GCA_947631975.1 uncultured Clostridia bacterium | reverse complement strand
GTCGGAGCTTACGGCAAAGGGCATAGAGCTTTATCTGGGCGCAAATCCCGACGACATAATAGGGGATATAGACATACTTGTCTTAAGCCCCGGCGTTCCCACCGACCTTGACTTCGTAAACAAGGCAAGAGAGCTCGGCAAGCCCGTGATAGGCGAGATAGAGCTTGCCTATGAATTCTGCAGATCGCCCATAGCGGCAATAACGGGCACAAACGGCAAGACCACAACCACAACTCTTGTGGGCGAGATATTAAAGGCGCATTTCAAAAAGACATTCACTGTCGGCAACATAGGCTATCCCTTTGCGGATATAACGCTTGACACCGTGCCCGAGGGCGCCGTGGCGGCGGAGCTTTCGAGTTTTCAGCTTGAAACGATAATAGATTTCAGACCCAAGGTGAGCGCGGTTTTAAACATAACTCCCGACCACCTCAACAGACACCATACTCTTGAAAACTATATTGCAGCCAAGGAAAGAGTGTTTGAAAATCAGACCTCCGAGGACTTCTGCGTTCTCAATTACAACGACGAGGCAACAAGGCTCATGGCTGAAAAGACAAAGGCCAAGGTCATATTCTTTTCGCTTTATAAGGAGCTTGACGAGGGCATATATGCCGATACTCAAAGCATATATATAAAGACTTTGGGCTATGACGAAAAGCTCATGGATCTAAGCGATATTTTCATACCCGGAGCGCACAATATAGAAAATGTCATGGCTGCCGCCGCTTGCTCTGCGGCAATGGGAGTCCCCCTCGATACTATAAGAAGGGTCATAAAGGACTTCAGGGGTGTTGAACACAGGATAGAATTTGTGGCGTCCATAAACGATGTGGAGTTCTACAACGACTCGAAGGGCACCAACCCCGACGCCTCAATAAAGGCTGTGGAAGCCATGAAGCGCCCCATATGCATCATTGCGGGCGGCTATGACAAGCAGGTCAGCTATACCGACTGGATAAAGACATTCAAGGGCAGAGTGAAATTCGCCGCAGTCATAGGTCAGGTAAGACAGATGATAGCCGACGAGCTCGACGGCATTGGTTTCACAAACTATAAGATAGCCGATACCTTCGAGGAGGCCATAGAGCTCTGCTGGCAAAACGCCGAGCCGGGCGACTGCGTACTGCTTTCTCCCGCAAGCGCAAGCTGGGATATGTTCAAAAGCTACGAACAGCGCGGCGAGATATTCAAGGACTATGTAAAAAAATTAAAGTAAAAAACGGGTGATCAATATGAGCGCTTATGACAACAGAAATTCTCTGCCTCCCATAAGGAGCGCGTCGGGCGGAAGAGCCTCAAGACAGCTGCCGCCCATAAGCCATGGCAGAAATACTAAAAAAACAAATAAAAAAATAAAGTACAGAGGACAGATAGACTACCTTGTGCTCATGTGCGTTCTTTTGCTTGTTATAATAGGCGTTATAATGGTGTTCAGCTCCAGCTATTACACGGCGGGCAGAGGCGAGGACGGAGATATGTATTCCTTCCTCAAAAGAGACGCCATATATGCCATGATAGGCTTTATTGTCATGTATTTTGTGTCAAAGATGGACTATGAGCTTTTGAAGCCCTTTGTAAAGCCCATGTATTTCGGCTCTATCATACTTCTTCTTTTGGTGTTCACGCCCCTCGGAGTCATACACAACGGCGCAAGGCGCTGGCTCAACTTCGGTATAGAGTTCCAGCCCTCCGAGATAGCCAAGTTTACGCTCATAATCACGCTTTCGGCAATACTTGACGACAACCCGCATATGCTCGACGATGTACGGGGCGTAATAAAATATATGTGCATTGCGCTTCTGCCCATATGCATAATAGCCATTGAAAACCTGAGTACAGCCATAGTGCTGGGCGGTATAACGGTAGTATTTCTTTTCATATACTCCCCAAGACTGCGTTATTCCGTTTCAATAGGCGTTGCGGGCGTTGCGGGCGTTTTGGGCATGATATTCCTCTCGTGGCGAACTGACAGAGTTGAAGCATGGCTCCACCCCGAGCAGGTAGCCAATGAAAAGGGCTATCAGGTGCTCCAGTCGCTCTATTCCGTGGCAAGCGGAGGTATGTTTGGCTTGGGCTTGGGAGGCTCAAGGCAGAAAATGGGCTATATGCCCGAGGCACAGAACGATATCATATTCGCTATCATATGCGAGGAGCTGGGCTGGTTCGGCGCGGCAATAGTGGCAACTCTTTTCATACTGCTCATATGGCGCGGCATATACATAGCCATAAGAAATTCAAACGAGCCCTTTGCAATGCTCCTTTCATCGGGCATAACGTCCATGATAGCCATTCAGGTCATTATAAATATTGCCGTTGTTACAAACACCATACCCAACACGGGCATACCGCTTCCTTTCATAAGCTACGGCGGTACATCCCTTGTGATGATGCTTGCGGGCATGGGACTTCTTCTTAATATATCCCGCTATCACGGCAAATCAAGCGAATAGAATTATATTATCTGTATATGAGGGCGGGCATTTCCCGCCCGTTTTTTGTGCCGATATGAACGCAAAAACATTCAAAAAATAACATTTCCTTATGTTTTATATAATTTTTTAAACTTTTTGCATAAAAAACTTAATTTTTTTCGTTATATTTGCACAAAGCAATTTTATTGACAAATCAATATATTCCTTATATAATATTTTTTAGGGATTTTTTAGGACACTGAAGGTGTAAAGCGTGTCTATAATGATTTTTGATTTATCAACCTTGAGACAAGAGCCGAAAATTTTCCCGCAACCTATAAATATAAGCACAGAACGGAGGAAAACAAAAATGGGATATGTAGAAAGAGTTCTTGAAGAACTTATCGCAAAGAATCCTGCACAGCCTGAATTCCACCAGGCAGCAACAGAGGTACTTACAACTCTTAAGCCTGTTATCGAGGCAGACAAGAAGTATGAGGAGTCAGCTCTCCTTGAAAGACTTGTAGAGCCCGAAAGACAGATAATGTTCAGAGTTCCCTGGATCGACGACAAGGGCAATGTTCAGGTAAACAGAGGCTTCAGAGTACAGTTCAATTCAGCTATAGGACCTTACAAGGGCGGTCTTAGATTCCACCCATCCGTAAACTTAGGTATAATCAAGTTCTTAGGCTTCGAGCAGATATTTAAGAATTCTCTCACGGGTCTTCCTATCGGCGGCGGCAAGGGCGGTTCCGACTTCGACCCCAAGGGCAAATCGGACAACGAGGTTATGCGTTTCTGCCAGAGCTTTATGACAGAGCTTTACAGACATATCGGCGCTGACACAGATGTACCCGCAGGCGACATCGGCGTAGGCGGCAGAGAGGTTGGCTATATGTACGGTCAGTACAAGAGACTCACGGGTCTTTACGAGGGCGTTCTCACAGGCAAGGGTCTCACCTTCGGCGGTTCTCTTGTAAGAACAGAGGCTACGGGCTACGGTCTTGTTTATCTTGTAGAGCAGATGCTCAACGACAAGAACGACAGCTTCAAGGGCAAGACGGTCGTTATCTCCGGCGCAGGCAATGTTGCCGTTTATGCAGCAGAGAAGGCAACTCAGTTAGGCGCTAAGGTCGTATCCTTCTCCGATTCAACAGGCTATGTATACGACAAGGACGGCGTAGATATCGAATATGTTAAGGAGCTTAAGTTTGTCAAGAGAGGCAGACTTTCCGAATACGGCGCAACTCACAAGAATGCAGAGTATCACGACGGCAAGGGCGTATGGAACATCAAGTGCGATATCGCTCTTCCCTGCGCAACTCAGAACGAGCTTGACGAAAACGATGCAAAGACTCTTATCGCTAACGGCTGTAAGGCAGTCGGCGAGGGCGCAAATATGCCTTCAACATTAGGTGCGATCGACGCCTTCTTAAAGGCAGGCGTTCTCTTTGCTCCCGCTAAGGCAGCAAATGCAGGCGGCGTTGCAACATCAGCTCTTGAGATGAGCCAGAACAGCGAGAGACTCAGCTGGACATTTGATGAGGTTGACGCTAAGCTTCACGGCATCATGGTAAATATCTGCAAGAACATGACAGAGCAGGCAGAAGCATACGGCATGAAGGATAACTTCGTAGCAGGCGCTAACATTGCGGGCTTCAAGAAGGTTGCAGACGCTATGATGGCACAGGGTATCGTATAATAAATTACATATATCTTCACGAAAAACCGCCGAAAGGCGGTTTTTTCACTTCTGTGTATATATTTCTCCCAAACGGGAAATAATGCTTATGAGGTGATATTATGAGAAGGTTTGCAAAGATAGCGGGCATAACGGCAGGCATATTGTTTTTCACGGTCCTCGGAAGCTTCACGGGCTATTACATCGCCTTCAACGGCGAGTCGGGCGCTTCATACGGCAAGGGCGCCGTAATGGCAGAGGCGCAGCCCGACATTACCATAGGCGAGAACACCGTTCTGGAGTTTGTTTATAACTATTCCGACGGCTATTCGGAAACACAGCAGAGCCTCCCCCAGCAGTTCATGTACGGCTGGGACAGGGAGCAGACAGCGCAGGCGTACAGTCAATGGCTCATGACGGAATTCGGCTCGGACAGGGTAGTGTTCACAAGGAGCATAGAGGGCAACAGCCCCCAGCACTATATATTGAAGGAAAACAAGGGCTATGTTGCCGTTTATTACAGGGATTCGGGCATACTTAAGGAAATGACTTCCACTCCCGTTGCCGCCCTCAGTGAGGAGGACAAAAAGAGGTTTATGGAGGGCGTTGAAATAGACGGCGAAAAAAATCTCATAAAGTACCTTGAAAGCCTTGAAACCTAAAGTAAGGTCAATATTTTAGCCGTCATTTTGTATAATTTACGGCTTAAATGCAATGTTTTTTTCGCAAATTTGCCCCTTAAGTGAAAAAATATACAAAAAAATTTGAAAATATTTTTTATGTTTGTGAACACTTCACGCCTTTACAATGCTATAATAATGACTGTGAAAACCCCTAAATATTTTCACATTACAGTTTATACATCCCTCAAATATGTAAATTAAACTGTAAACCCCATAAAAATACCTTCTCTTTAGGAAAAAGCAGCTGATCGTTAGCTGCTTTTTTCTATGTTTTTCTTGTTTAAGAGCTAAAAATGCCGGTCTATATTTACTGTTATTATTGACATTTCAAATGATATAATTTAAAATATAAAGTTAGAGAGAAAAAAATAAAAATTTTCCTTATACATAACAGAGGAGGTATTTTCACATGAAAAGGTTATCTATATTCGCTTCGGCAGCCGTGCTGGCATTTTCCTTTGCGCTTACGGGCTGCGCCGACAAGGCGGAAAACACATCCGAGAGCGCGGAGCAGGCAGAGCAGGCTGCGCCGGGAGCTATGGAGCTTCCCGTGGACATAGGTATAATACAGCTTGCAGACCTTCCCGCCTTCGATGCTTCCAGAGAAGGCTTTGTTGCGGCTCTTGCCGAAGCGGGCTATAAGGAAGGCGAAAATATAGAGATAGAGTTCCAGAACGCTCAGAACTACCCCGACAATCTTAAGGTCATTTCGCAGAAATTCGTAAATGACGGCAAGGACATAGTGCTTGCAGTTTCAACGCCTGCGGCTCAGGCAATGGCGGACGAGACCAAGGATATACCCATCATTTTCGCGGCTGTAACAGACCCCGTCAAGTCGCAGCTTGTCGCAGCAAATGAAGCCCCGGGAGCAAATGTGTCGGGCGTTTCCGACCTCACTCCCGTAAAAGCGCAGATAGAGCTTCTTAAAAAGCTCCTCCCCGACGCTCATAAAATAAGCATACTCTATTGCTCGGGCGAGGACAATTCGCGTATTCAGGCTGAAACGGCAAAGGGCGCTGCCGAGGCTCTGGGTCTCACGGCGGAGCTTAAGACGGCTTCCACCGAGAACGACATAAAGGCTGTTGCTCAGTCCGTTGTGGGCGCGTGCGACGCCGTGTATATACCTACGGACAATCTTTTCTCGTCCAATATGTCTGTTGTCAGCGAGGTGCTTGACCCTGCCAATATTCCCGTGATAGTGGGCGAAAAGGGCATGGTCGAGGGCGGAGGTCTGGCTTCCGTTACCATAGATTACAATGAGCTTGGAAGGCGTGCGGGCAGTATGGCGGCGCAGATAATAGAGGGCGCGGATATAAGCTCCATGCCCGTGCAGTATCCCGACGACACCAATGTAGTCATAAATGAGGACGCGGCGGCAGAGCTTGGCATCACAATACCCGAGGATATAAGCTCGTCGGCGGAAATGGTAACGTCCGCTTCGTTTGCCGATCAAGCTCAATGATAATTTTACATAAATATTTTGAAACTTACAAAGTGTCCGCAAAAAAATTTTTTCGGACACTTTTTTTGTGAATAAGGGCATAAAAACAGCCGAAAATTATGTACGGCTATAATAAAAATACATAGCATATAGTCTGTCCTGTTTTTTGGAGGTTGGTGATACTGCTGTAAAATAGACATTCTAAGAATGTTTATCATATTAATCAAAAGTATATAATTTATCGAACGAGTATAAAAAAATTAATTTTTTGTAAACAACATCATATCGGCATAAATAAGTTAGTATTTATCCCTTTTTTTGACAATTTTTTTTGTAAAAAAGTATATAGTTTTTTTATATGTTGACTTTTTTGTAAATTTTATGTATAATTTTATGTGATGATATAATAATAAAGAGAAGAGAGGGATTAAGTATGTCAAAGAAGAATGAACATCTGACTAAGAAGGAACATGAAATAATGAAGATACTGTGGACAAGCGAAAAGCCCATGCTTATATCCGAGATACACTCAAGCGTCAAAAATGTTGCGGGCAATTCGGTTCACCCAATGATAAATAATCTCATCAACAAAGGCTACATAAAAGTGATGGGCAACGTAAGAGTTGTCAAGACCCCCAGCAGGCTTTATGCTCCAGCCGTAACGGTAGACGAATACATGGCTATTCAGTTCACCGAGGTGTTTAAGGAAAATAACAGACCCATCACATTTACGGGCTTTATGAATTATTTTTTCAAGCACAACAAATCAAAGAAAAATGAAATGATTTCCGAGCTTGAAAATATTATAAACGATGCCAGAAACGAATAATTAAAGAATTGACTTAAAGGGAAACGGAGACATCCGTTTCTTTTTTTATTAATTTTACACAAAAATTTCTTTTAATAGGCTGACTTAAAAATATAGACATTGCAAAAATAACGAAAATTATGAACAAATTGTAAATGTCGTACAAGTTTTGTTAAAAAGGCTGTAATTTATGTTATAATTATAATTACTTAAATTTTAATTAAAAATATAAGGAGGAAGTAAAATTATGAAAACGCTCAAAAAAATGCTGGCATTTGCGGTTTCGTTTGTAATGATTTTTTCATGCATAACGGCTGTAAATGTTACAACGGTTTCTGCGGCGCCTTCTATTTCGGGCGGCTGGTATGAAACTATTTATGCGGAGTGGGCGGATAATGATCCCGATTCCGCGAAGGTTGAGTATAAGTTAAGCTCAGCCTCAGCTTACACAGCCCTTACGGGCGACGACGCAAAGTTCCTTATAAGGCAGGCATCCACAAGCGGTTACGGCCGTGTGGATATCCCCGGACTTAAGGAAGGTGTTTATGACCTTAAGATAACGGCGTCCGACGGCACTGTTCATGAGAGAAAGGGTATAAATGTCCTGGCTCACGACCGTTCGGGCTATGCTCACTGGAACAGAGAGGCAGATAAGTATGACTATGCCAAGACGGGCGTAGGCGCATACAAGGATGACGGTACTCCCAAGGATAAAGCTATCATTGTTTATGTAACGGATGAAAACAAGGATACCGTTACTATACCCGGCTATGAAAATAAGGTATATAATTATTCTTCAAGCACATCCGGCGCCACATGGACAAGAACATGTGAAGGTATAGGAAATATACTTAACAACAACATGAAATTTATTGATGAGCTTACAAAAGACCATCCTCTTATTATAAGACTTGTGGGCAAGGTAAATGTTCCCAAGAATCTTACTCCTTATGACGCAAAGGATAATGCGCTTGGCGGTTCAAAGGGCGACAACGGTAATCTTGCCATCACAAAGTACGGCAGAAACATTACCATAGAGGGTATAGGCGACGATGCAGAGGTAGACGGCTGGGGCTTCACATTCTCACAGTCATCCACCTGTCCCGATGACGCAGGTATAAGCTTTGAGGTAAGAAACATTACCTTCAGAAATTATACCGAGGACGCTTTAGGCTTCCAGGGTGATGACCCCATTACAGACCCTATACTTAGAGTTTGGGTACATAACAATGTATTCTATCCCGGTTATGCCAATCCATCGACTGCAAGCGACAAGACAGAGGGCGACGGCTCATGCGACTTCAAGAGAGGTCAGTATTACACAATGAGCTACAACCACTACATCAAGTGCCATAAGACCAACCTTCTTGGCGCAGGCGATTCAAACGACCAGTTCTTTATGACATTGCATCACAACTGGTATGAGAGCGTTGCTTCAAGACAGCCTCTCGGCGCAGGCGGCAATGTACATATTTACAACACATACTTCCAGGATAAGATGACAGGCGGCGCAAACAAGCATGACACAAGCACCGTTATCGACCTCAGAGGTAAGGCAGCAGGCTTCTCCGAGAACAACTACTTTGAAGCTTGTAAGAATTGCTACAACTTAAGAAAGAACACTTCAAACCTTAAGGTGTATAACGACATAAAGGCTTCCGTTGTTATAGGCGGAAAGACTGTTGAGTGTACAGACGGTAAGGCATCCGGTACGCTCACCATAGCCAAGACCAGAGCGGAAGCAGGACTTCCTGACAACGGACTTGCTATGCCAGACGGCGGTTCTATTGCAAACTGGGATACCAATCCCAAGTATTTCTACTGCGACGCTGCAGGAAATACCGTTGTTGAAAAACTTGACGCTCCCGAAGATGTACCCGAACAGGTAATGACATATGCAGGTACTTTACACGAGTTCCCGCAGGTAGAATTCGGTACTATCACAATCACCGTTACCGATGAGGCAGGCAAGGCTATATCGGACGCTTCCGTTACGGCAAGCGGTCTCAGCTTCACACCTCAGAGCAACGGCACATATACAGCAAGAGCTTCTCTTTATTCCGAATATAATGTAACGGTTTCAAAAGAGGGCTATGAAAATGTAGTTATAAAGACAACTCCTATCGAAACAAACGGCGGAGTATTTGAAGGCAAGGCAACACTTAAGGCGGATACCGACGGTTATGCCGTAGTCAAGCTTACGGGCGGCAGCGACAATGTTCCCGTAAAGGGCGCAAAGGTAGTGCTCAACAACGGCGCAGAGCTCAAAGACCAGGGCGACGGCACATATAAGTCGGACGCACAGTATGCCGTTACGGGTACTTACAGCGTAACGATTACAAACACAGGCGATTATATCGCACCTACAGGCGCTCAGGCTATAGCTATAAAGACTACTGATGCAGCTACAGAGATACATCTTGACAAGGCTCAGGGCGCAGTTTCCGTAACATTGAAGGCGGCAGACGGCTCCGAAAAGGCTCTTGACACAACAAATGCCGTTGTATTCGTAGGCACAAAGCAGCTTACAAATGCAGGCGAAAATAAATTTACAGGCACCGTTGACGTAGGTACTGCTTATGCCGTTACGGCAAGCGTTCCCGGCTGGCAGATAGCAAGCATTGAACCCGCTCAGATAACAGCTTCCGTAGCAGGTACGGCTGAAGCCGTAGTTACATTGCAGGAAGGCGGAGACTCATCCATATGGGATTATACAAACGGTATCGGTGTAGACGGTGAGTTCTTCGTATTCGGCGGCAGCAAGACGTGGAACGATTGGAAGGATGCACAGAAGTATCCTCTGCCCAATCCCGATGACCCCGACAGCAGCCTTACAGTAGCGCGCAAGGTTGAATCCAGCAGAGAAATAACATTCAATGCTCCGGCAGACGGCAAGCTCCTTATAGTTGCTCATGATAAGGGCAAAGGCGGCGCAAGTATAGAGCTTACAAATCCCGACGGCACAACTACGCTTATTGATGTTCCTTCGGGCGGCGGCAGTGTTACCGTAGATGTAAAAGCAGGCGCCAATATGCTTAAGAAGGGCAAGAATGAAAGCGAGCTTTACTATCTCAAGTATACTGTAACAGGCGATTATGTAGGTCCCATTGTTCCTCCTACTCCGGGCGGAGATGACCCAACAGAGGACACTACGGAAGCTCCCGTTCAGTCAACACCCGTTGACAAGGGCGATGCAGTTTCAAACAACGGCGAGGAAAGCGGCAATATTTCTGTAGTATATGATGAGAATACAGATTCTTATAAACTTACCGATAAATCCAAAAATCTTGCAGCTAAGCTCAATATTCCTCTTAAGGAAACAATAAAGAGCGGTAAGGTGGTCGTAAAGGGTACGGCAACTCCTACAAAGGCAAGCGGTTCATGGGCGCTTGTAAGTATTACGGGTCCTGCCGATGCCGATGGAAACTATCCCGAGATAGCTGCCCTTGCAGCAAACGGCGAAAAGGCAAAGAATGTTACGCTCAGAGTAAATGCCGATAAGGACAACGGCTACTCACCTTCAACCGATGCTATACAGGCAAACAAGGTATATGAATATGAATTTATTATCGACCTTGACAATAAGAGCGTTGAACTTACGGTAAACGGTATCAAGTATACCAATACAGTACCCATAAATGTAACAGAGATAGGTGGTTTTGCAGCTATTACTGCTGTATCCGATGACGCAAGAAACTTAACAGTTTCCAATCCTTACATCGGTATTGTAGATGACACACCGACACCTACACCTCCCGATGATCCCGAGCCTCCCGTAACGGAAGGTCTCAATGACGAGTATATGTGGCCCGTAGATACAGACCTTGTACAGGCTTCGGATACTACCGGCATGATAGAGCTTGGCGAGGCATTCCTTGCAAATTCCGAGGAGGACGCGGCTGCTGTATTTACAGAGGGCGACCAAACATATGAATTATGGGATTGGGTACAGCCAAAGAACGACCCTCATGATTCAAGAGGTATAGGACCTATGTCTCCGGGTACAGACAATGATCCTACCGGTATTCCCGTATCGGGCGGTTATCTGAAGTTCACGCCTATAGCAGACGGTGTTCTCACAGCCGCTATAAAGACAAACGGTAGCAAGGCTACATATATAACCGATGAAGCAGGCGCTGTTGTTTACTCTAAGGATCAGACAAATGGCGATACAACATATGATATTGTAAGGATAAATGTAAAGCAGGGTAAGAGCTATTACATCTTTGCAAATGGTTCAAAGACTTGTATCTATTATCTTGGTTACACATCGGGCGGCTCTGTTCCCACACCTCCCGATCCGCAGGAGCCCGAATACTACGGCGATTCGGACAATGACGGCAAGGTAGAGATAACGGATGTTGAGGAAGCTCTCCTGTATGTGCTCAAGGGCACGCCTTTCAGCAATGAAAAGCAGTACCTTGATGTAAATACGGACAATAAGATCGACTCCGAAGATGTGGCTATGATCCTCCAGCATGTTCTGGATTCAAGCTACACTCTCCCGAGACCCGCAAAGTAAAATGCAATAAATGAAAGAGACCGCTTCGGCGGTCTCTTTTGTTTGCTTCTTTTTTGTGCAAAAAAGAAGAATAATATTTTTTAGAAATAAAAATATTTTTTATCAAATGTAAAAAAAGAGAACGGGCATTAAGCCCGTTCCCCTAAAAAGCATATATAAACCAAAATTATCCAAAATGCCGTCCTCGGACTTTTGATACCTAGCCAAGCCAGGTGGGTTACCGCAGAACTGCCGTCTGTCTTCCGCTGCCCAAAGGGAATTAGCTTGCGGCCTGACATAGACAGAACAATGTAGGAGTCCCTTTCATCAAATGTAGGTTCAAAAATTGCCGATCGCGGACATTCCAGACATTTTTGAGTATACTTTTTTTATCGGAAACATATTTCTGTTCCCTTTAAAATAAGTATACTATATTGTGTGGATTTTTTCAAGAGTATATACCTGTTTTTTATTTTTCATTTTTATTACAAAAAATTTACCGATATTTGAAAAAATGAATTGAGTTTTGTGTTAAAATATATTATACTATATCTAAGAGAAAAGTTTGACTCAAAACTCAAATTAACTGTTGACAAATACATATGCATTTGGTAAAATTGTAAAGATGTAAACTAAAGAAAGGAGAAACGGCTATGTTCAAGTCAGGGCAAATGACAACTTGCATTTACGCATACAATATACCGTCTCCTTTTATTTTCTTTTTTGACTTTTACGAAGCAATGAAGGATGTTATTTGATTTCCTTTATTGCTTTTTTTGTAAGCAAAAACCGTTCCACAAAAAAGGAGGCGCACCATGTACGGCAGAAAAGACCTTTTGGGCTTAAGAGACTTAAGCTCGGATGAAATAATGACAATATTAAACACCGCTAAGGAAATGAAGGAAAAAATAGACGACCCTTCGCTTAGAACAAACGACCTCTCAAAGAGCAGTATAGTAACTCTCTTTTATGAAAATAGCACAAGAACAAAGATGTCGTTTATGCTTGCGGGCGAATATCAGGGCGCAATAGTGAAGGACTTAGGCGTTTCCACAAGCAGCGTTTTAAAGGGCGAAAGCCTCATAGATACGGGCATGACCCTAGACCAGATGGGCACCAACATAATGATAATACGCCATCAGCTCACGGGCGCGGCGCATATACTTGCCAAGAATGTTAATGCAAGCGTCATAAATGCGGGCGACGGCTCAAACGAGCACCCCACGCAGGCGCTTTTGGATCTCTACACCATTATGGAGAGAAAGGGCGGTTTCAAGGGGCTTAAGGTCGTTATACTCGGCGATATTTCACACTCCAGAGTGGCGCGCAGCAACGCCTTCGGTCTCACAAAGCTTGGCGCACAGGTTACTCTTGCAGGTCCTTCAACGCTTGTCAGCAGCTCCATGCAGAGCCTCGGCGTAAAGGTCAGCACGGATATAGCGGGCGCCGTGCGCGATGCCGATGTCGTCATGGGACTCAGAATACAGTTTGAAAGGCAGAAAAATATGCCCTTCCCCAATTTAAGGGAGTATTCGAGCCTTTTCGGCGTGAACGATGAAATATTGAAATATGCCAAGAAGGATGTGCTCGTCATGCATCCGGGTCCCGTAAACAGGGGCGTGGAGCTTAGCACAGAGGTAATAGACGGCAAACACTCCGTTATAAACATACAGGTCAAAAACGGCGTGGCTGTCAGAATGGCAATACTTAAGCTTTTGAGCGAGCGCAGCAAAAGGGAGGTTTAAATATGGGCAGTATTCTTATAAAGGGCGGCAGACTTGTAGACCCCAAAAATAATGTGGACGCCGTGAGGGATATATATGTTTCGGACGGCGTGATAGCGGAGATGGGCGAGAGCATAGATAAGGCTGCCGACAGAGTGATAGACGCTAAGGGACTTGTAGTTATGCCGGGTCTTATAGACCTGCATGTTCACTTCAGAGAGCCCGGCTTTGAGAAAAAAGAGACCATAGCCACGGGCTCCAGAGCGGGAGCAATGGGCGGCTTCACGACAGTCTGCGCAATGCCCAACACAAGCCCCGTTACCGACAATGCCATAATGATAGAGTATGCGCTCTCTCCCAAGAGGGATGCGGTCATAAATGTGCTCCCCATAGGCGCCATCACAAAGGGACAGCAAAGCGAGGAGCTTGCGGATATAGGACAGATGGCTAAGGCGGGCGCCTGCGCCCTCTCCGAGGACGGCAAGTCCGTTTCCGACCCTGCGCTTATGAAAAACGCTATGCGCTATTCCAAAATGTTCGGTCTTCCCATATTCGACCACTGCGAGGAAATAAGCCTTGCAAAGGGCTCTATGAACGCGGGCGACAGGGCTTCCGTTCTGGGTCTTAAGGGTATAGGCGACGATTCCGAAGAGATAATAGTTTCAAGAGATATAATACTTGCCAAGGCTACGGGCTGTAAGCTCCATATCTGCCACATAAGCACGGAGGGCAGTATAGAGCAGGTAAGGAATGCCAAGAAGCACGGACTTCCCGTTACCGCCGAAGCAACGCCTCATCACTTCACGCTCTGCGACGAGGATATAACGGACTACGACTCTAATTATAAAATGAATCCTCCCCTGAGGAGCAGAAAAAATATGGAGGCTGTAAGGCAGGCGCTCAAGGACAACACCATAGAGGTCATAGCCACAGACCATGCGCCTCACCACACGGACGAAAAGAACTGCGAGTTTGAAAAGGCTGCAAACGGCATAATAGGGCTTGAAACAAGCTTTGCGCTTTCATATACCGAGCTTGTGGAGAGCGGACTTATATCGCTTGACGAAATGCTCATGAAGATGACTGCCAAGCCTGCCGAGATACTCGGCATAGACAAGGGACAGCTCTCCGTGGGCTCCGCTGCGGACATAGCAATAGCGGATATAGACCATGTGTACGCCATAGATGTGGACAAAATGGTATCAAAGGCTAAAAATACGCCCTTCGGCGGCAGAGAGGTAAAGGGAAAAATACTCTACACCGTCTGCGGGGGCGAAATTATAGTGGACAACGGCAAACTGACGAGATAATAAGGAGGCACGGCTATGATCATCGACAGACTTATAGAAAGGATAAAAGCTACGGAGAACCCGACGGTTGTGGGACTTGACCCCAGACTTAACTATATACCGTCTTTCATTACGGAAAAATATTACGCCAAATACGGCACTACTCCAAAGGCTGCCGCAAAGGCAATGTATAAATTCAACAAACACATCATAGACGCGGTGTTCGACATCGTTCCCGCCGTAAAGCCCCAGATAGCCATGTATGAAAGATACGGCATAGACGGCTTGAAGGCATATGACAAGACCTGCCGCTATGCAAAGAGCAAGGGACTTATAGTCATAGGCGATATAAAGAGGAGCGACATAGCCTCCACTGCCGAGGCTTATTCCGACGGACACATAGGCAGAGTTAATATAGAAGGAATGGAGTACGAGGGCTTTGCGCAGGACTTCATAACGCTCAATCCCTATCTCGGCTCGGACAGCATAACGCCGTTTTTGAAGGACTGCGAGAAGTATGAAAAGGGACTTTTCGTACTTGCCAAGACCTCCAATCCCAACAGCGGAGAAATACAAGACCTTCTTACGGACGGCGTGCCCATATATGAAAAGGTCGGCGCTCTCATAGAAAAATGGGGCGAAAGCACCATGGGCAGCCACGGCTTCAGCTCCGTGGGCGCTGTTGTGGGCGCGACCCACCCCGAGCAGGCAAAGAGACTAAGAGAGGTTATGCCTCACACCTTCTTCCTTGTGCCGGGCTACGGCGCGCAGGGCGGAAAGGCGGAAGACCTTGCGGTATGCTTCAATTCCGACGGTCTTGGAGCCATAGTCAATTCCTCCAGAGGCATAATAGCGGCGCACATGAAGGATGAATACAAGACCTGCTTTGCAGACGAGCAGAACTTTGCTCTTGCCGCAAGACAGGCATGTATAGATATGAAAAACGATTTAAGGAGATGTATCTGAATATGAAAAAAACCGTTAAAGCAGAGCTTATACTTGAAAACGGCGTTAGATTCAAGGGTAATGCATTTGGCTACATCAAGGAGACCGTGGGCGAGGTAGTGTTCACAACGGGTATGACGGGCTATCAGGAAACGCTCACCGATCCCTCCTTTGCGGGACAGATAGTTACGATGACCTATCCGCTCATAGGCAACTACGGCATCAATCTTGAGGACATGGAGAGCAGAAAGCCCTTCCTCAAGGGCTTTGTCGTGCGCGAAAAGTGCAATGTGCCCAACAACTGGAGATGCGAAATGGATATAGACGACTTCCTTTATCAGAACAAGATAATGGGACTTGAGGGCATAGACACCAGAGCGCTCACAAGAGTGTTGAGGGATAACGGCACCATGCGAGGTATCATCACCACCAGAGTGGGCGACCTCACTCAAAGCCAGATAAAGCAGAAATTCGATACCTACACAAATGCCTACGCCGTAAAGGAGACCACCATAGACGAGCCCTATACAATAAGCGGTTCGGGCACTCATCTTGCGGTGCTGGACTGCGGCATAAAGCAGGGCATATTGAGAGACCTCAAAAAGAGAGGCTGCAAGCTTAGCGTATTCCCTGCCTTTTCAACGGTAGAGGAAATACTTGCCGTAAAGCCCGACGCAATATTCCTGGGCAACGGCCCCGGAGACCCCAAGGACATACCCACAGTCGTTGAGACCGTCAAAAAGCTCATAGATACGGGCATACCCGTTTTGGGCATATGCCTGGGTCATCAGATCATAAGCCTTGCTCTCGGCTGCAACACCACAAGGCTAAAGTTCGGTCATCACGGCGGAAATCACCCCGTAAAGGATCTCAAGACGGGCAGAGTTTATATAACAAGTCAGAATCACGAGTTTGTCGTAAGCGACCTTTCCGATGAGGTAGAGGCTACATTTATAAATGTGAACGACGGCAGCATAGAGGGCATAAGGCATAAGACAAAGCCCATATTCTCCGTGCAGTTCCACCCCGAGGCAAGCCCCGGTCCTCTTGACACACAGGAGCTTTTCGACAGATTTTTAAAGATCATTGAGGAGGTGAAGGCTCATGCCTAAGGACAATTCCATCAAAAAGGTACTGGTTATAGGCTCGGGTCCCATAGTCATAGGTCAGGCGGCGGAGTTCGATTATTCGGGCACACAGGCTTGTCAGTCCATAAAGGAAGAGGGCATAGAGGTAGTTCTCGTAAATTCCAACCCCGCTACCATCATGACAGACCTCGGTATGGCGCACTACACATATATAGAGCCTCTTACAATAGATTTTCTTGAAAAGGTCATAGACAAGGAAAGACCCGACAGCATCATTGCGGGCATGGGCGGTCAAACGGGACTCAACCTAAGCTGCGAGCTCTATGATTCGGGCATATTGGATAAATATAGTGTAAAGGTGATAGGCACCTCCATAGACTCCATAAAGGAGGGCGAGGACAGAGACAGCTTCAAACAGCTCATGGAGAGGACTAACCAGCCCATAGTCGACAGCGACATTGTTACCGATGTGGAATCGGCTGTGGACTTTGCCAACAAGATAGGCTATCCCGTAATAGTCAGACCCGCTTATACCCTCGGCGGTACGGGCGGCGGCATAGCTTCAAACGAGTCGGAGCTTAGAGAAATTTCGACCCAAGGTCTTCACCTTTCAAGAGTAGGTCAGGTGCTCATAGAGAAGAGCATTGCGGGCTGGAAGGAAATAGAGTTTGAAGTAATGCGCGACGGCGCAGGCAACTGTATAACCGTCTGCAGTATGGAAAATGTCGACCCCGTGGGCGTACATACGGGCGACAGTATAGTTGTGGCTCCCGCACAGACGCTTTCGGATAGGGAATATCAGATGCTCAGGAGTGCAGCCATAAATATAATCAACTCTATCGAGATAAAGGGCGGCTGCAATGTGCAGTTTGCGCTCGACCCCAACAGCTACAACTATGCCGTAATAGAGATAAATCCCAGAGTGTCGCGTTCATCGGCGCTTGCTTCAAAGGCTACGGGCTACCCCATTGCCAAGGTTGCCGCAAAGATAGCGCTCGGCTACAATCTGGACGAAATAAAGAATGCCGTTACGGGCAAGACCTTCGCCTGCTTTGAGCCTACAATAGACTATGTTGTGCTCAAATTCCCGAGGTGGCCCTTCGATAAGTTCTTCGGCGCAAGAAGAACTCTCGGCACCAAGATGATGGCAACGGGCGAGGTAATGTCCATAGGCAAGAGCTTCGAGGCGGCTCTTTTAAAGGGCGTGCGTTCTCTTGAAATAGGACAGTACGGTC
>CANRNM010000031.1 GCA_947631975.1 uncultured Clostridia bacterium | reverse complement strand
TTTTTAACGAGCTCATGGAGAAAATAAAGCAGAGGGAGAAGGACAGGGTGTTCTGCCGCCACGGCATAGAGCACAGCCTCGATGTGGCAAGGATAGCCTATATACTTGTGCTTGAAAACAACATAGATATAAAGAAGGACATCATATACGCCGCGGCGCTCCTGCACGATATAGGCAGAGCGGACAGCGACGGCAACCACAGGCAGGACAGCGTTGCGCCCGCAGAGAAGATACTCTCCGCCTGTGGCTACGGCATAGCCGAGATATACGAGATAACCTCAGCCATACTTTCTCACGGCTCTGCGCCGACGGAGCTTAAAACCCTCAGCGATGTTATAGGCAGGGCGGACAAGCTTTCAAGGCTCTGCTTTGACTGCTCCGCAAGGGGAGAATGTTATTGGCAGGAGGAAAGCCGAAACAAGGACATAACCTACTAGGAGGAGCTATGAAAATAGGCAATAGGGAATTTCGGGAAAGAACATATATTATGGGCATATTGAATGTAACTCCCGACAGCTTCAGCGACGGGGGCAGGCATAACAGCCTTGACGGCGCTCTTTGGCATGCCGAAAAAATGCTTGACGAGGGCGCGGATATCATAGATGTGGGTGGTGAGTCCACACGCCCCGGCTATATTGCCGTAAGCGACGACGAGGAAATTTCAAGGACAGCGCCCGTTATTGAAAAAATAAAGCAAAGCTTCGATATTCCCGTTTCAATAGATACCTATAAGCACAGTGTTGCGGAGGCGGCTCTTAGTGCGGGCGCCGATATGATAAACGACATATGGGGATTTAAATATGACGGCAAAATGGCTGAAACCGCGGCAAAGCACAATGTCCCCTGCTGTCTTATGCACAATCGAAAAGAGGCGGTGTATTCCGATTTTTTGAACGATGTGTTCTCCGATCTGAGCGAAAGCATTAAAACCGCCGAGGAGCACGGCATAGATAGGGCAAATATAATTATAGATCCCGGAGTGGGCTTTGCCAAGAGCTATGAACAGAATATAGAAATAATAAGAAATATGCATATTTTGGATAAGCTGGGCTGTCCTCTCCTTCTGGGCGCTTCAAGAAAGTCCGTCATAGGTCTTACTCTCGGCCTTCCCGTTGAGGAAAGACTGGAGGGCACGCTTGCGCTCAGCGTCATTGCGGCGCTTAAGGGCGCGCTCTTTGTGAGAGTGCACGATATAAAGGAAAATAAAAGAGCCGTTACTATGGCTGAAAAAATTATAGGCAGGTGGTAGAAATGGGCAAGGTGATAATAAAAAAGCTGGACTGTTTCGGCAGACACGGAGTTTTGAAGGAGGAAAACGTACTCGGTCAGCGCTTTTTCGTAAGCTGTGAGCTTGAGACCTCCTTTGAAAGAGCATCCGAAAGCGACGACATAAAGCAGGCGGTGAACTATGCGCAGGCAGCCGAGCTTATTACGGCTTTTGTGAGGGACAATACATTCAAGCTTATAGAGACCCTTGCCGACAGGCTTGCCTTCAAGCTGCTCACGACATTTGACATAAACGCCGCCGCCGTTACGGTCGAAAAGCCCTCCGCGCCCATAGGGCTTCCCCTTGAAACGGTGGGCGTTACCGTTGAAAAGAAATGGGAAAGGATATATCTTTCTATAGGCTCCAACATGGGGGATAAAAGGGCAAATATGGACTTTGCCGTTGAAAGGCTTTCAGCCGATGAGGGCATAAGGCTTGTAAGGACATCTGGATATATAGAAACGGAGCCCTACGGCAATGAAAATCAGGACAGCTTTTTAAATGCCTGCATAGAGGCAAACACGCTTTATTCGCCTCATAAGCTGCTTGAAGTTATAAACGGCATAGAGGCTGAAGCAGGCAGAAAAAGAGAATTGCGCTGGGGACCCAGAACTCTCGATATAGACATAATTTTTTACGGCGACAGAGTTATATATGACGATAAACTCATAATACCGCATATAGATATGCATAACCGCGCCTTTGTGCTTGAACCCCTCTGCGCAATAAATCCCTACGCCATAGACCCCCTCACGGGCGAAACCGCAGAAAAACTGCTCGAAAAGCTCAAAGCGGGAAAGCAATAATAACACACCGAAATCAACCGTAAAAATACCCGATAAGGAGTATATCCTTGTCGGGTATTTTCAAATCACATTTTATTTTTTTGTATTAAGAGGCACAATAGAAATAGTATATCCCAGGGGATTAAGTATTCTGAACAAGGTATCTATCTGCGGTGTTGTTTTCATGCTTTCGAGCCTTGCTATTGCAGGTTGTTTTACACCGCTTATTTCTGCCAATTCTCTTTGAGATAATCCCTTTTCCTCTCTTGCTTCTATTATTTTTCCTATCAATTCTATTTCAAAATTAATTTTTTCTTTCTCGGCAGAGGATACTCTTTCTTCATCATTCATGTATTCAGAAAAAGACTTTACATTTTTCATATATCTTCATTCCTTTCCAAAAAATCTTTAAGATTATTTTTTGCCTTGGATATTTCCTTTGGCGGTGTTTTTTGCGATTTCTTTATAAAAAAGTGAAGTAAAACAAATTTATTATCTTTCCAATAAAAGAAAAATATTCTGTTGCTTAACGGTCTCAATTCCCATATATCATTTTCAATATGCTTCACATAAGGCTTGCCCAGTCTTGTTCCATAGCGTTCTAAAGCGCCTATGTATGTAAGTATTTTTTCTCTGTTGATTCTGTCGGTTTTGCTTGTTTTGGCTTTTGTCTGCAACTCATCAAGATAATCTACAATTTCGGATTTTCCATGCCTATCATAATAGAATAATACTTCAAACAATATCAACTCACCCTCTTTCTATTTTATGATAACATATTTGTTATCGTTAGTCAATATTTTTGTTGATAACCGTTTTCACAAAAATATCCCAACAGCTTATACTATTGGGATAGGCAATGTTTATTTGAATTAATAAAACCCGTCATTAAACGAAAAGCTATCTTTTTACTCCCCGTATAACCATTGTTACCGAAACCGAAGTGTCCCACTGTTTCACTCCTTTGCGGTATAAATTTAGCCTCTCATCATATTTGGCATTTATAGCCGAAATTGCTTTTTCGGCATAATACGAATGAACAGACTCTACAGCCTCCAAAGCGCATTGACGCATGGCTTCTATCATCATTTCTGCCATTTGAGGCGAATACTTCGGCGCATCCGGAGTGAGATCAATTATTGCATAGCCGGTCGTTACATCGTAAAATCCGTTCTTCTCCATAGACGCAGGAAGCTCCGCCTCCGACATAGGATATTGGCAAACACCGTACTTTTCCCGCTCATTTTCCGACTTTGGGATGCTTTCCCAAAATTCTTTTTCTGCTTCTGTTGTTTCCAAGCATGGCGCATTGCACTGCAAGCCCTTCCTTGCAGAAAGACAAAGACACACACCGCCCGGCTTCAATACACGCAGCTGTTCTCCCCAAAAAGCCGTTGGTTCAATGTGTTCCTGCACCGTATTTGAAATTGTTATGTCAAACGAGCAGTCTCCGAACGGAAGCTTTACTGCGTCTCCTTCTCTAAAATCAATTCCGGATATATTTTCTTTTGCAAATGAAATAAAATTGCTGTCCCTGTCTATTGCGGTAATTTGCGCGTCTTTATACCATCTGCGCAATGCTTCCGAAAGCGCTCCGGGACCGCATCCTATTTCCAGAATTTTAATATCGGCATTTTTATCTATACCAAACAATTTTTCATACTGCTCAAAGAACATATCATCAAACCTCAGTTTACGGCTGAGGTACAATGTATTGATCCCCTGCACATTTTCCGACCATATATTGTTCATGTTATTCTCCGTTAAATCCCAATTTACTCCTGCAAAGCTATCTTTATCCCAACTACACCGTATTTTTCCTGCTCTTCTTTTGTATAGTATTTATCCATATCATCGGGAGATGCCATATCAATATCTTCTTTTGTATACCCGCATTTTAAAAGAGGCAGCTCACGGTACAGAGCTTTAAAGGAATCAAAAATATACAGCTCAATTACCTTCACTTCGAGTGTTTCGAGAGGCTCGTCGGTGTTTTTGAATATGATAGTATCTCCCGTCTTAATTTTTCGCCTTTTGCTGTCGTATAAACGCAGTTCGATCGTCTTATTTCCGCTGCGTATCATATTGAATGGGGAGGGCATAAGCTTCATTGTATGTACCATTTTTCGTATTTCCTCTCTGATTTGGTCTTACATTTCGGTTCATTATACCATATGAATAATTACTCATTTATTTTTTTCAATAAGCGCAGCTGCTTTTTTTCTGTTCCATATCCAAGATGTCTGTAAAAATTGTGTGCATTTGTTCTTGAAATGCCGGAATTCAACCTCATTGTATTTATATTATTTTCTGTTGCCCACGCTTCCGCCGCTTGGATCAACCTTTTTCCTATACCCTTATTTTGATATTCTGATTTAACGGCTAAACCAAGTATATTTGCCATTGTTTCCGAATACAATAAGTCGTATTTTTCAACATGAATAAAACCAACCGTACATTCATCTATCAACGCAGTAAATACATTTTCTCGTGTGAAATCAATATTTTTTATTTTTTTTGTTACTAAGTGTAAATCACAGGGATAGCCTAAATCTTCACTGCATATCTTGCAAACTTCCTGCGCATCATTCAAAGTCATTTGTCTAACAATAATATTCTGCATATGCTCACCTCTAAAATACTGTTTTACATTTCGGTTCATTATACCACACAAAACGCTTCATTTCAACTATTCAAAGCCATTCTCATTTTTTTTAGTTGAAAACAAGCCTCTTTTATAGTAAAATTATTTTAGCGAAACGCTTTATAAAGGGGGCTTTCAAAATGGAGAAAACAATATTGAAAATAACGGCGCTTGCCCGTGAAATAGCCAACTCAAAGGACAGCGAAAGAGCGTCCGAAAACATAGATTACATAAAAAGCTGGCTTAGCCGTTTTCAGCACGAGAGGCTTATTCATCTCATAGTTACGGTCGCCTTTTCGCTTATAGCCATGGGCTGCGTGCTTTATATAAATGTGTGCTTTTCAATACCTCTGCTCATTCTCACGGCAATATTTGTTGTTATGAGCATAGCCTACATAAGGCATTATTACATACTTGAAAACAATGTGCAGAAGCTTTATTTCCTCGTAGATGAGCTTGAAGGGCTTGTCAAGGGCAAAAACGACTCGGAATAATGTCTTTGATGTAAATTTTTATAAAAAATTCAATGTTTTATCAAAAAATTTCTTGACAACCCCGTGCATATATAGTAAAATAACTATGTTTGAATATTGGCTGACTGTGCTAGCCCCGCATTCGGTCGGTATTTTGTTGTCAAAGCTCTTTTTTCGGACATTTTGGAGCGACGACGGTTTTCTGAAAATGAAGTAGTTTATTTAATGTAAGGAGATTTTCTAATGAGAACAACATTTATAGCTAAAAAAGCTGAAATAGAAAGAAAATGGTATGTTGTTGATGCGGAAGGTCAGACACTCGGTCGTCTTGCATCACAGGTGGCAGCCGTTCTTAAGGGCAAGAATAAGCCCATATATACACCTCATCTTGACACAGGCGATTATGTTATCGTTATCAATGCCGATAAGATCGCCGTTACAGGCAAGAAGCTCGATCAGAAGCTCTATAGGAGACATTCCGAATACACAGGAGGCTTCAAGGAGACCAACTTAAAGGAAATGATGCAGAAGAAGCCCGAGCAGGTTATCAAGCACGCCGTTAAGGGTATGCTCCCCAAGAACACTCTTGGCAAGGATATGCTCAAGAAGTTACACGTTTACGCAGGCGCAGAGCATAAGCACGAGGCTCAGAAGCCCGAAGTATTAGAGCTTAAGTATTGATTTAAGGAGGTTTAATCATGGCAGACGCTAGATATTACGGTACAGGCAGAAGAAAAAGCTCTGTTGCAAGAGTTTATCTTGTTCCCGGTACAGGAAAGATTACAATAAACAAAAAGGACATAGAGGAATACTTTGGTCTTGAAACATTAAAGCTCATCGTAAGACAGCCCCTTGAGACCACAGGCACAACAACTAAGTTTGATGTACTTGTAAATGTTCATGGCGGCGGCACCACAGGTCAGGCTGGCGCAATAAGACACGGCATCTCAAGAGCATTGCTCGAGGCTGACGATGACTTCAGACTTCCTTTAAAGCAGGCAGGCTTCTTAACAAGAGACCCCAGAATGAAGGAAAGAAAGAAGTACGGCTTAAAGGCCGCTCGTCGCGCTCCCCAGTTTAGCAAGAGATAATCATATATGTCTTCACTTCCCCCGAATGTTTTCGGGGGATTTTTTATATGTTTATATTGATACGTTTCCGCACAACATATATAGAGAAATAAAATATAATTTTTGCAAGTTTTTTCTGAATTGAGCAAAAAATATTGACAAATCAACATTTTTTTATTAATATTGAATTAAAGAAATGAGGTGTGGAAATGATCCGGCGAAAAGAATATTTGAATAATTTAACAGCATTAAGAGATAAACAGATCATCAAGGTTATTACCGGCGTCAGAAGATGCGGAAAATCTACCTTGCTTGAGCTGTATATCGACCATTTAAAGCAGACGGGTGTGGAGGATAGTCAAATTATATCGGTCAATCTCGAAGAGCTTGAAAATGCCGATTTACTTAATTATAAAGCGCTGTACAGCTATATAACCTCAAAGCTGGTTCCCGACAAAAATAATTACATTTTTATTGATGAAGTCCAAAAATGCAGTGAATTTGAAAAAGCGGTCGACAGTCTTTTCATAAAGAAAAACTGCGATGTTTATATTACAGGCTCAAATGCTTATTTGCTGTCGGGAGAACTGGCAACATTGCTTTCGGGAAGATATATTCAAATTGATATGCTGCCGTTCTCCTTCAAGGAATACTATGAAGCAAAAAAGGAAAGCGGCAAAAGCAAAAGGGAAATATTTGACAGTTATTTGAAATACGGCTCATTTCCTTATGTTGCGTATCTGGGAAATGACGAAAGAGTTATAGATCAATATATTGAAGGTATTTACAACACCATTCTTATAAAAGATGTTGCCATAAGAGAGAAAATAAATGATGTATCCGTGTTGGAAAACATATTAAAAACCGTTGCCTCAAGTATAGGAAGTCCCATATCAGTAAAGAAGATAAGCGATACTCTTATATCAAGCGGCAGAAAGATCTCGCCCAATACGGTTGAAGCTTATTTAAGAGCTTTGACGGATAGCTATATTCTGTATAATGCAACAAGATACGATATAAAGGGCAGGCAGTTTTTAAAGACTCTCGGTAAATATTATTTCGTAGACAGCGGGATAAGAAATCATATAATAAGTCAATCGGCAAGGGATTTAGGTCATCTTCTTGAAAATGTGGTTTATCTTGAGCTTTTAAGACGAAAAAACAGAGTCAATATTGGCAAGCTGGCGGAAAAAGAAGTGGATTTTGTCGCAGTCAACATGAATGAAGTGGAATATTACCAGGTCTCCGCAAGTGTGCTCGATGAAAAGACATTAGAGCGGGAATTGGCGCCATTACGGGAGATAAAGGATAATTATCCCAAAATACTGTTAACTCTTGATGATATAGGCAACGGAGCAAACTACGAGGGTATAAGGCAGCTAAATATAATTGATTGGCTGCTGGAATAATTTTTTAAGCAGCGCAGGGACATATGCTAACAAGTAAAAATATATAATCTTTCAATAATTTTGTTTTTTTGGTATAATTAAATAAACACATAGAAATATTGACAGCAAGGAGGAAATAAAAGTGGCAAAAATAACCATACAATCTGTTGAGCCTAATATTGCCGATTTAGCAAACGGTTGGCTCAGGTCTTATGGTCTTGATTATAAATTGGAGCAAGAATCACTAAACTCCGAGATAGATCAAGCGCTCAATGATTACTATTCCAAAATGGGGGGGGTAGGCGGCAACAGACCCGATGCAAAGTTGTTGCTGCAGGATAAAAATCTCGTCAATTATCCTATTCTTATTGAATATAAGGGTTACAAAGACAAACTTGTAAAACTTGACAGCGATGGAAAGGTTGCAAATAAAACAAATAAAAATCTCCCGGATTTTAAGGTGATTAATTCCTATGCGGTAAATGGCGCAGTCCATTATGCAAACGCGCTTTTGCATTATACAAGCTATACCGATATTGTAGCAATAGGAATGACGGGATATAAAGATATTACAGGCAAACTCCAACATGAAATCGGCGTCTATTTTGTTTCCAAAAGTAATTTCGGAATCGGTCAGAAAGTTGATGATTATACAGACCTTTCGTTCCTAAAAAAAGAAAATTTTGATTCTTTCATTGAAAAGGTAAAGCAGTTGCAGCTTAAACCCGATGAAGTTGAAAAGCTCAGAGAACATCGTGAACGAGAGATACAAACAAGTCTTACAAAGCTTAATAATGATATTTATCAGAATGAAAAAGGTCTAAGTGAGCGTGATCGTGTTTATCTTGTTGCTGCCTCTATCATTGCAACGATTGGCGTACCCGGAAAAGTTGCGGCTCTTGAAAAGGCAGAATTAAAATCATCTTCAGAGGATGGTAATCGTGATGGCGATATTATTCTGCGTAAAATCAAAGCTTTTTTGAATGAAAAAGAACTTCCAAAAGAAAAGCGTGAATTGATAGTAAGAACTTTACAAAATACGCTTACCACAGACAACATTAATAAGGTGGAAAACGGCGAAAGCCAGTTAAAGCGTGTTTTTACAAAAATAATTGATGACCTTGGGATATATTATAAAATAGGTCTTAGCACTGACTTTACGGGTAAGCTTTTCAATGAAATGTACAGCTGGCTTGGGTTTTCACAGGATAAGCTTAATGATGTTGTTTTGACGCCCTCTTATGTTGCTTCTCTTTTGGCTCGTCTTGCGAGGGTAAATATGGATTCCTATGTGTGGGATTTTGCAACGGGCTCTGCAGGACTTCTTGTTGCAGCTATGAACGAAATGCTGAATGATGCCAAAGAAAAAATTAAATCTCCGGATGAATTAGCTTTTAAATCTGCTCATATCAAGGCTAATCAGCTTTTGGGGCTTGAAATACTTTCGGAAGTCTATATGCTTGCTATCCTTAATATGATTTTGATGGGGGATGGCAGTTCAAATATTATAAATAAGGATTCGTTGAAAGAGTTTGACGGTAATTATGGCTTTGGCAAAACAGATACAAAATTCCCTGCCACTGCCTTTGTTCTTAACCCGCCGTATTCTGCGCCGGGCAATGGAATGGTCTTTGTAGAAAAGGCATTGTCCATGATGAACAGCGGTTATGCCGCTGTTATTATACAGAACTCCGCGGGAAGCGGAAAAGCTGTCGAGTATAACAAAAGAATATTAAAACACAGTACGCTTCTTGCAAGCATAAAAATGCCTATTGACCTGTTTCTTGGCAAGTCCAGCGTACAAACTAATATTTATGTATTCCATGTGGGCGAAGCTCATCAAAAAGATGATACCGTAAAATTTATTGACTTTTCCGTTGATGGTTATACAAGGTCAAACCGTAAAAAAGCAAGTGTAAACCTTAGAGATACCGACCACGCAAAGGAGCGTTATAATGAATTGGTCGACCTTGTTCGTTTCGGCACAAAAAAGCTTAACTACTATACAGAGAAAGAATATTATGAGGGCACAATAGACCCGGATAACGGCGCGGATTGGAATCAGGCTGCACCTATTGACACAAAACCTACATTGGAGGATTTTAAGAAAACGGTCAGCGATTATCTTGCTTGGGAAGTATCCAATCTCTTGAAAAATCAGGATATAGAGGACGAACGCTTGGGAAAATGAGTGCCTCACTTGACGAAAAATTGAAAAGCGTTGAGTGGGGCGAGTATAAACTTGGAGATATATTTGAAATACTTTCTGTAAAAAAAGCAACAAAACAAAATGTTAGAAAATATAAAAATTCTGAATTTAATACTCCGGTTGTATATTGCAAATTTGGTGATAATGGAATAATGTACTGGGGTCGTAAAAATGAGTTTACTACATACAAAAATGTCATTTCTGTAATTTATAATGGTGCTATTGCCGCTGGTAAGGTTTATGCACAAAGAGAAAAAACAGGAATTTTAGCAGAAAGTTATTTTATAAGATTAAAAAAACATAAATCTACACATAACATTAATTTATTTCTTGCTTCGGTCATTGAGAAAACATTATATTATAAATATTCAAGAGAGTATCTTGCAACTTGGGCTGGTAGGGTTGAAAATGACACAATATATCTCCCTACAAAAAAGGGAGAAATTAACTTTGATTTTATGGAATCCTTTATAGCGGAGCTGGAGGCGGAGCGACTGGCGGAGCTGTCCGCTTACTTGACAGTAAGCGGATTAGATGATTATGAATTGTCGGAAGAAGAGAAAAGTATTATCAGACAATTTAGCAACAGACAAATTTCTTTTGCTGAGTTTGATTTTTCTGAAATATTTAACAACATAAAACAAGGACGTCGATTAAAGAAAGAAGATCAACATCCTGGAAATATTCCTTTTGTTATGTCGGGTGTAACAAATACCGGAGTAGTTGGTTACATAGCAAATCCAGTTGCTAAATTTCCGTGTAACTCTATTACTATTGATATATTTGGGAATTGTTTTTATCGCAATTATGATTTTGGCGCAGGTGATGATACAGGTGTATATTGGAATACAGAAAACTGCTACTCAAAGTCAACAATGTTATTTTTTACGGCATCAATGGGGAAAGCATTATATAATAAATACTCATATGGGAAAAAATTAAGAAGTTCGCAAAGTTTACATTTTAAAATGTGGCTTCCGAACAAAGACGGCAAACCTGATTGCCGGACAATGGAAATTCTTATTTCCGCTGTTCAAAAGTTAGTTATTAAAGATGTTGTTCTTTACTCGGATAAGCGAGTTAAAGCAACAAAGGAAATTATTACAAAGTAAAATTATCAAAAGTATATACATTGACCCCCCTCGGATCCCGAGGGGGTTTTCAATTCCACCTTTCAACTCCCGCAGCCTTCCCTTATCTCTTCTCGCCGGTTGACTTTATTTTCCATATATGCTATAATAAACAAAAGCTTTTTTAGGCTAAAGCCCTAAAGCAAATAGAAATGTGAGGTGTTTTTATGAAAGAACAAAACAATTCAAAGGCAAGCGTTTACACGCGTTACATACTTCCCGGCGTGCTCCTTCAGTCGGTGCTCATAGGCGGCGGCTACGCCACGGGACGCGAAATATTCTCCTACGGCGCCAAGTTCGGAGCGATGGGCTGGATATCGGGTCTTACAATAGGCATAGGCTTTGCGCTGTTTGCGTTTTTGTCCTTTGAAATCTGCCGTATATTCAAGGTGTACGACTACAAAAACTACATAAAGCAGGTCATAGGACCGCTCTGGCCTGTCATGGATATATTGACTATACTCATTGCCATAATGCTTATAGCCGTTATGGCAGCGGCAACGGGCAGTATTTTCGAGCAGGTCAACCTCCCCAATATACTCGGCTCCGTTGTTATAGTCCTCATGTGCGGCTTGCTCAACTTCAAGGGCAAGAGGGTAATAGAAAAATTTGAAACAATAGGAACCATTCTCCTCTACGGAGGCTATATTCTTTTCACACTTATTGTACTTTTCAAGTTCGGCAGCAACATCCCCAAGGTTTTTGCCTCGGGCGATACAAGCGCCGTTGAAGGAAAGGTCGGCATAGGCTTGTGCGTATGGACGGGCATACTCTATGTTGCTTATAACATAAACGCCATACCTATGGGAATGTTCTCGCTCACAAGGCAGACAAAGCGCAGAGAAACCGTGCTTTCGGGCATCATGGCAGGTATTCTTATGGTAATTCCCTGGTTCTTGTCATACCTCGCAATGATGTGCTTCTACGGCGACACTTCCATAGTAGGCGCAGATGTTACCACGCCTTGGATGGAAATGATAAAGGCGGCAAAGGGCGGCGCTCCTCTGCTTGTGCTTTTCAGCGTTGTTATGGGCTGGACCCTCCTTGAGACCGCAACGGGCTGTATTCATATGATAATAGACAGATTTGATGTAGCTCTTGAAGAAAAGGGACACGAAAAGCTCACGGACGCGCGCAGAGGCATAATAACGGTCATAACTCTTACTCTCGCGCTCCTTCTCTCCAGAATAGGCGTTGTTACACTCATCGAGAAGGGCTATTCGCTTCTGTCCTACGGCTTCATAATTTTCTATCTCCTGCCCACGCTCATAATAGGCGGTTACAAAATAATAAGGCATAAGGAAAGCGAGGAGGCTTAAACATGAAATATGTAGGTTATTACAACGGCAAAATAGGTCCTCTTGAGCAGATGAAGATACCCATGCTCGACAGAGCCGTGTATTTCGGCGACGGCTGCTATGACGCCACGACCTTTGCGCATAATCATATTTTTGCCGCAGAGGATCATCTTGATCGTTTTTACAACAGCTGCCGTATGCTTGAAATTCCCTTCGATATGGCGCGCGAGGCGCTTACTGCCGCTTTGCAGAGCTGTATTGACGCCAACGAGGAAGACCACGGTATGCTCTATTGGCAGTGCTCCAGAGGAACATATTTCAGAAATCATAATTTTCCGCCCGAAAATGTAAAGCCAAATCTTATGATATTCACCGTTCCCTGCGAGCTTGTACCCATGGACAGCGTTTTCAAGCTTATATCAATGGAGGATACGCGTTTTCTGCACTGCAATATCAAAACTCTCAACCTCATACCCAGCGTTATAGCTTATCAACGCTGTATTGAGGCGGGCTGTCAGGAAACCGTGTTCCACAGAGGCGAGCGCGTTACTGAGTGCGCTCACAGCAATGTGCTCATAATAAAAGACGGCGTGCTCTGCACTCCGCCCAGGGATAACCTCATTCTTCCCGGCATAACACTAAAGCATCTTCTCATGCTTGCCGAGCAAAACGGCATACCCACATCCGAGGCGCCCTTCACAATGGACGAGCTGAAGGCTGCCGACGAGGTTATAATAAGCAGCTCCGGCGGACTTTGCATAAAAGCGGATGAGCTTGACGGAGAGCCCATAGGCGGCAAAGACCCCGTTACCCTCAAAAAGCTTCAGGACGCTTATGCGGAATATTATGAAAAGGACACAAATTATTGATACAAAAAAAGCGGGAAATCAAAATTTCCCGCTTTTACTTTCACACCGCGCCGTTTATAACCCTATCCAGCGCATTTTTTATATTTCTTTTGCAGTCCTCGTATTTCTCCGAGGGGCTTGCCTCATATAGCTTTTCGTTTCCGCAGAATATGGTCGGCACATAGTAATAGTCGTATTTCTCCGATATTTCCGGCTTCCTGCTTTCCTCCACCCAGTCTATATCGACCGCATTATACGCCTTGTTCTCGGCGTTCAGCTCCTTCACAGCCCGCTTTGCATACCTGCAGTAGGGGCAGTCCTCAAGGTAAAACAATGTTATTTTATGCATATTTCATCCTCCCGTTTTTTATATTATCCTCGTTATTTTCCCAAATATTTCAGTTATTTGTGAGCTTTCTTATAAGCTCGTTAATATCCACGGGCTTTGTTATGAACTCGTCCATACCGCTTTCAAGCGCCTGTTCCCTGTCCTCCGAGAACGAATTTGCCGTGCAGGCAAATATGCGCACAGTCTTTGCGTCGGGTCTGTCAAGCTCTCTTATCGCCTTTGTAGCCTCAAAGCCGTTCATAACGGGCATAAGTATGTCCATGAGTATAACTCCGTATGTTCCGGGCGCAGACGCCTTGAACATATCGTAAGCTCTTTTGCCGTTTTCTGCAAGCTCCGCCTCAAATCCGCTGCCGTGCAGAAGCTCTATTATTATTTCGCCGTTCAGCTCGTTATCCTCTGCCACCAGTATCCTCGGATGTCCGTTTTCTGCCTCTTTGATGCTGTTTTCATCGCTTTCGGGCTCGTTCACCGGGTCCGCGAGGAATGTAAATGTAAATGTACTGCCTTTTCCGCGCTTGCTCTCGCAGGTGAGGTTTCCGCCCATGAGCTTAGCCAGCCTTTGGCTTATTGAAAGCCCAAGCCCCGTGCCCTGGTTGCCCTTTGACACGGTATCTCGCTCCTGCGCAAACACATCGAATATATGCTTCTGGAACTCCTCGCTCATTCCCCGTCCCGTGTCCTTTACCTTCACGGTGGTGAGAACTCTGTTGTTTTCCTGCATTTCCTGGCTTAATATAAGGTCTACAAAACCGCCCTTTGAAGTAAATTTGCGCGCGTTGTCAATAAGGTTGAGAAGCACCTGCTGTATGCGCACCTCATCGCCCATCACAACGGGGTACATTATTTCCGTCTTAACATTGTAATTAAGCCCCTTGTCGCTCATGGAATTTTGAACGAGCGAATTTATTGTCTCAAGCATAGCCTCTATCCTTATGGGCTGAAGCACAAGCTCCAGCTTCTCCGCCTGAAGCTTTGAGGTATCCAGAATGTCGTTCACAAGCGAAAGCAGATATTTTGTTGTTACCGTGGACTGGCTTAGATATTCGTCCAGCTTGTCCTTGTCATTCAAATTTTGCTGCATAAGGCTGTTAAGCCCGACAAGACCGTTTAGCGGAGTGCGTATCTCGTGGCTCATGGTGTTCAAAAATTCTTCCTTAGCCTTTGATTCGGCATTGCTCTCGGCAAAGCGCAGGCGTTGGCGTATGAGCAGCATCGCAAGTATCATTATCACAATGCATGAAACAATGAATATTCCTACGGCATAGCGATAACGGCTGAGGAAATCCACTATGGTATACTGATACTGATTTTCCATTATAGCCTGAATGATACAGCTTCCCACCTCGTCCTCCGTCATGGAGGCTATAGCCTTGTTCAATATGCCTATGAGCATAAGCCCGTCCTGCTTTGAAAGTCCTCCGTCCGTGCTGTCTATAGCCACAATGGCGGAAAAGCAAAGCTTGTCGTCAAGCCCTATCACGGGTATTACCTTCAGCTTTTCGTATCTGGGCTTTGCAAACCAATATTCCACAACATATTGATTTTGTATCATCAAATCTGCGTCACCCGCTTTAACTGCGTCGAAACATTCGGGTATAGAATCGTAGTCCTTCAGCTCAAAGTTGGGGTAGGTCCTTGCAAGCACCTTCCTAAGCGTCTGCGAACCCGTGGATATTGCGACAGACAAGTCGGCGTCGTATCTGAAATCTATGTCGCCCTTTGCCACAACCACTTTTCTGCTTGAAAAATAGGGATTGCTTATAAGTATGCCTCTTGCGTTTTGATTTTCTTCGTTGTATTCAACGCTTGTTACAAGGTCAAGCTTTTGCTCCGTGATATAGTCGTATGTTACATCTCCCGCGAGCAGGGGAATATACTCAAATTTCACACCGCATATCTCGCTCACACGGTCAAATATATAGCGCGATATTCCTGCCAGCTCGCCGTTTTCGTCGGAGAACGAAACGGGTACTCTGTCTTGAACATAGCCCACTCTCAAAGTGTCGTGAGCTGCCAGAAATTCCCTTTCCTCGTCCGTGAGGTTCGGCACTGTCGGCTTGCCGGCGCATACCTCCGCCGCCGATGAGCACATAATGAGCACAAATATAAACATAGCCGAAAACATCCGCCTTATTCTTAAGCCGCGCATAGCCTGACCCCCTTTTATTATAACGACAGTTTATTGCGCGCTGTCGGAAATTATCCCTTTTTTGCATAATTTTACATAACTAAATTATACTCCATATTGATACCTTTGTCAATTAAACAATAAAAGCAGGACTGTAAAGTCCTGCTTTCGGATTGTCCTAAGCCTTCTTTTCCGCCAGCATCACCTTCAGCAGCACGGGCGTTATAAGCGTAGTAACGATGACCATAAACACCACCGCAGGGAACATCCCCGGATTGAGCAGACCGCAGTCCGCGCCCTTCTGCGCCACGATAAGCGCGACCTCGCCTCGCGACACCATTCCTATACCTATCGTAAGCGCGTCCCTGTTGTCAAATCGGCAGAGCTTTGCGCCCAGTCCGCAGCCCACTATCTTTGACACTATCGCCACCGCAAGCAGAACCACAGCAAACAGTATTATTGTGGGGTTTGACGCCAGCTCCGTCAGATTGGTCTTAAGTCCTATGCTTGCGAAGAATATGGGAGAGAAGAAGAGATATCCCAGTATTTCAAATCTCTGGTCTATGTAATTCTTCACGCCGAAGTTGCAGAGTATAACGCCCGCAAAATACGCTCCCGTTATGTCTGCCACGCCGAAAAATCTCTCCGCGCAGAAGCTCAGTATAAAGCAGAACGCAAGCACATATATGGATATACGCCTTCTTGCCTTTACCCTGCTTATAAATTTCTTGAGTGAAAATACAAACAGCGCCACAACTATTATAAATGCGAAGAACAGCGCTATTTTAATGAGCACAACGGGCAGCGAAACTCCGGAGCCCCCGCTCATGCTCGTTATAGCCGTAAGCACTATAATTCCTATTATGTCGTCTATTACGGCAGCGCCGAGTATTGTAGTGCCCATCCTGCCCGAAAGCTTTCCGAGCTCTCTTAATGTCTCCACGGTAATGCTCACCGATGTTGCCGTGAGCGTTACGCCCATAAAGAGCGCCCTCATAAAGTCCGCGCTCGGCTCGTTTTCGGGGTTTATGAGCATATAAGCCGCCGTACCTCCCGCAAGAGGCACTATAACACCGATGAGAGCCACTATAAACGAGGCTATGCCGTTTTCCTTAAGCTCCTCAAGGTCGGTCTCAAGACCCGAGAGGAACATAAGTATTATAACGCCAATTTCGGCAGTTTTTTTCAAAAAGTCCGTTTCGCTCACAACGCCCAGACATGAAGGCCCCAGTATTATGCCCGCCATAAGGGCGCCCACTACCGCGGGCATATGTACCCTTCTTGAAGCAAGTCCAAGCACCTTAGTTGAAAGCAGTATTACCGCAAGCACTGCAAGATAGCCGTATTCGCTGCTTAAAAGCTCTTTTATAAATGTCATTGCGCAAAACCTCCGGACAAAAAATTAATGGGAAATCACCCCTTTTAAGTCATTCCCCATTGATAAATTTATTTTATACCTCTTTATCCATAAAGTCAATAATAATTACCATATAAAAATATTAATATTTTGTATAGTTTTTGTGATATATCGCCCTAGCTTTTTTATTGCAATTTTTTCTCTTTTGTAGTATTATATCATTAAAGATAACAAAATCGGATATTTTATTTATAAAATATAACAAAATTGCATAGGAGCTGATAATATGGATATGAATCTGCAAAAATACATGGCTTTTGTAAAAACCGTCGATTACGGTAGCTTTACAAAGGCTTCCGAGGTGCTCAATTACTCGCAGTCGGGCATAAGCCGTATGATAAACGACCTTGAAAAGGAATGGAACATAGTTCTTTTGGAAAGGGGCAGGGCAGGGGTCAGGCTCACAAGCGACGGACTAAGGCTCTATAACTGTGCCAAAAATCTCTGCCGTGAGTATGAAAATCTGCGCATGGAGGCTGAAAGCCTAAGAGGTCTGGATTCGGGCATAATTCGCATAGGCACGTTTTCAAGCGTCGCCACGCATTGGCTGCCCAATATCATAAAGGAATTTCAGAAGGACTATCCCAACATCGACTATGAGCTTCTCATGGGCGACTACACCGAGATAGAAAGGTGGATAAGCGAGGGCAGGGTGGACTGCGGCTTTCTCTGCCTTCCCGTGCGCTCCGATTTTGAGGTGATTTTCCTTGAAAAGGACGACCTTCTCGCCGTTCTGCCGTCCGACCATAAATATGCGCAGCGCGATAAATTCCCCGTTTCCGCCCTTGGCGACGAGCCCTTTATGCTCCTCGAAAAAGGCACCCGCTCCGAAATAACCGAGCTTCTCGAAAAAAATAACCTCAAGCCCGATGTCCGCTTTACTACATGGGACGACTA
>CANRNM010000030.1 GCA_947631975.1 uncultured Clostridia bacterium | reverse complement strand
TAAGAAAAGAAACAAAAAATGAGAAAACTTAATTATTTGCCCTCGAGCATACTCTTTCTCTTGGCAATAACATTTTCCTGAACCTCGTGCGGAGCTTCCTCAAAGCGTGTGAATTCCATAGTGAATTCGCCTCTGCCCTGAGTCATACTTCTGAGGTCTGTAGCGTACTTTATCATTTCATAAGCGGGTACCTCGGCAGTGATGTGCTGTTTGCCGTGGTGAGCCTCCATACCGAGTATACGACCTCTTCTCTTGTTGAGGTCGCCCATAACATCGCCTGTGTAGCTGTCGGGAACTATAACCTCAACAGTGTTGATAGGCTCCATGATAGCCGACTTAGCCTTCTTGAAGGCTTCCTTGAAGGCGCCTATAGCAGCCATCTTGAAGGAAACTTCATTTGAGTCAACGGGGTGATATGAGCCGTCTACAAGAGTAGCCTTTATACCCACAACGGGATAGCCCGCAAGAGGACCTGCCTTTACGCAGTCCTGAAGACCCTTTTCAACAGCGGGGAAGTACTGCTTGGGTACGGCGCCGCCGAAAATCTGCTCTTCAAATACATAAGGTATCGTGATGTCGCCGCTCGGCTCGAAGATGATCTCAACATCGCCGTACTGTCCGCCGCCGCCCGACTGCTTCTTATGCTTATATCTAACCTGTTCCTTGCTCTTTATCATCTCTCTGTGAGGTATAACGGGATCGGAAAGCTCGACCTCGATCTTGTATTTGCTCTTAAGTTTGCTTACAAATACGTCGATGTGAGTATCGCCAATACCGGTGATGACAGACTGCTTCGTTTCCTTGTCTACCTTGAAGTCGAGAGTCTTGTCCTCCTCGAGCATCTTGGCAACGGCGCCCGCAAGCTTGTCCTCGTCGCCCTTTGTCTTGGGAGTGATACCCTTTGAAAGATAGGGCTTGGGGAACTCTATGGGCTTGAGCTCAACGGGTCTGTCGGCAGAAGCGAGAGTATCGTTGGTGCTGGTGTTCTGGAGCTTTGCAACGGCGCCTATATCGCCTGCGTTGAGCCTGTCCACCTCTATCTGCTCCTTACCTCTTATAACATAAACCTTGCCTATCTTCTCGGCAATGTTCTTGTTTACATTCTTAAGCATCATATCCTTCTTTATAACGCCGCTGCAAACCTTGAATATGCTCAAACGGCCTACATAGGGGTCGGATATGGTCTTGAATACGAAGGCTGCCGCAGGCTCCGACTCGTCGCAGTTGATCTCGACCGTGTCGTCTGTCTTGGGATTGATAGCCTCCATAACGGGCCTAACCTTGTTTGTGGGCGGGAGGAACTTATTGATGGAATTCATAAGCACTCTTATGCCCAGCGTATTTATAGCGGAGCTTGAAATGACGGGAGTAACGACTCCTTCAACTATACCGATGTTAAGTCCCTTGTGTATCTCGTCGTCGGTAAAGCTTTCCTCTGCGAAGAATTTCTCCATGAGCTCGTCGTCCGTTTCGGCAACGGCTTCCTCTATCATATTTCTGATAGTTTCAACCTCGTCGCTTAAGCCGTCGGGCATATCGCAGGGCTCTACAAGTCCGTTTGCAAACTTTCTTGCCTGTCTTCTGATGGCATTTACAAAGCCCACATACTTGCCGTCCTCATAGAAGGGAAGCTGTATGGGCGCAACGCTCTTGCCGAATGTCTGCTTCAAAGACTCGCAGACCTCCTCCCAGTTGGCGTTTTCATCGTCCATGCCGTTTACGATTATCATCCTGGGAACATTGGCTTCCGTTGCCATTTCCCATGCCTTTTCGGTGCCTACCTGAACGCCCGATTTACCGTCTACCACAATGAGCGCAAGGTCGGCTACCGCAAGCGCTTCCTTTACCTCGCCCACAAAGTCGAAGTAACCGGGAGTATCAATAAAGTTTATCTTTTCGTCGAGCCATTCAACGGGAACGATGGACGAGCTTATGGAGACCTTTCTCTTTATCTCCTCTGCGTCATAATCGCTTACCGTGTTGCCTTCATCAATTTTGCCAAATCTCTTTGAGCCGCCGCTTACATGCAGACAAGCCTCGACAATGGTTGTCTTTCCGCAGCCGCTGTGTCCCAGCACGGCTACATTTCTGATTTGACCTGCCGAATAATTTTTCATAAATTCACCCCATATCAGTAATTTTTCATAATTTGCGCGGACTATGGCGCAGTCCGAGCCTTATAAAATTATATTCAACAAAACATATGAATTTCCTTTAAAAAATTTTGCCTTTTTGTTAATTTGTTAATATTGCACAGTTTTCAAGCTGTCAATATGTCATATATGTTTAAAGCATTTCAGCCATAATTATGTTGGATATGTCAAAGCCCTCCGTTGTGAGGCTTAGCCTGTCGCCGGAAATGACAAAGTATTTTCTGTATTTTTTTATGACATCGGCATAATCCGAAAGCATATCTCTGCCGAAAAGCTCATTGAAACGGGATATTGACACGCCCTTGTTCATCCTAAGCCCCAGAAACATATATTCCGCCCTTATGTCCTCGTCGGAAAGCTCCTCTTTTTCGGCAACGGTAACGCCCGAAATATATTCGACCATGCTTTCGGTGTTTTTATACCTCACATTGTTAATAAGACTTGCCGCGCCCAAGCCGAAGCCCTTGTATTCCCCTCTTTCCCAGTAGACGCAGTTGTGCACGGAATGAAAGCCTTTTTTGGCAAAATTGGATATTTCATACTGTTCATAGCCCTTTGAAGCAAGAAAATCAACGGCGCTGTGATACATCCTTCTGTCCGTCTCCTCGTCGGGGAGTTCAAGCTCCATGCCGTAAAACGGCGTGCCCTCCTCCACGATGAGGGAATAAGCCGAGATATGCTTAGGTTCAAGAGCCGTAACGTTTTCAAGCGTTTCAAGCCACATTTCATAGGTCTGCGACGGCAGAGAAAACATAAGGTCTATATTGATATTGTCAAAATATTTGTACGCGGTGTCATAGGCTCTTAAGAATCTTTCACGTCTGTGCACTCTGCCGAGCTTTTCAAGCAGACCGTTTTGCCATGCCTGCAAGCCTATGCTTATCCTGTTTATGCCGTTTTGTCTGTAAATTTTGAGCTTTCCTGCCGTTATGGTGTCTGGATTAGCCTCTATTGTTATTTCGGCGTTTTCCGATATATTGAATTTTCCCGCGCTCTGCATTATATCCGCTATGTCTCCGCCTTCCAATACGGACGGCGTGCCTCCGCCTATAAAAATGCTTTTGACCGAGGAACAGTCAAAAGCATTTATTTCATTTATGAGCGCCCTTTTGTAATCGTCCTTTAGGCGCATATCGGGAAAGCTCAAAAAATCGCAGTAATTGCACTTTTTAACGCAAAAGGGTATGTGTATATAAAGTGATGTCATAGCTTTTCCTTACTCCTCGTCAAGCTTAAGAACGCTCATGAATGCCGACTGCGGGACCTCCACATTGCCTATCTGACGCATTCTCTTTTTGCCCTCTTTCTGCTTTTCGAGAAGCTTTCTCTTTCTTGTTATATCTCCGCCGTAGCACTTGGCAAGCACATCTTTTCTGACGGCGGATATGGTTTCTCTTGCTATTATCTTGTTGCCTATGGCAGCCTGGATGGGTATTTCAAACTGGTGTCTGGGTATCTCCTTTTTGAGCTTTTCAGCCATTTTTCTGCCCTTGTCGGCTGCGGAGTCCTCATGCACTATAAAGCTCAAGGCGTCCACAACTTCTCTGTTTACAAGCATATCCAGCTTTACAAGACGGCTCTCGCGGTAGCCTATGAGCTCATAGTCAAAAGAGGCGTAGCCCCTGGAGCGGGATTTAAGCACATCGAAGAAGTCGTATATTATCTCGTTGAGCGGGAGCTTATATCTGAGCACAGCCCTTGTTTTTTCAAGGTATTCCATACCCTCATATTCTCCCCTTCTCTGCTGGCAAAGCTCCATTATGGTGCCTATATACTCGCTCGGAAGTATTATCTCCGCTCTTACGACGGGCTCCTCCATTTTAAGAATGGTGGTAACATCGGGAAGGTCGGAGGGATTTGAAAGCTCTATGACGCTGCCGTCCGTGAGATAGACCTTGTATATAACGGAGGGCGCAGTCGTAACCAGATCAAGGTTGTATTCCCTTTCGAGCCTCTCCTGTATTATCTCAAGATGCAGAAGTCCCAAAAAACCGCACCTAAAGCCGAAGCCGAGCGCAACGGAGGTTTCCGCCTCAAAGTTGAGCGCAGCATCGTTAAGACGGAGCTTTTCGAGAGCGTCCCTCAAGTCCTCATACTTTGCGCCGTCTGCGGGGAAAATACCGCAGTAGACCATGGAATTGACCTTTTTATAGCCCGGCAGAGGCTTAGAAACGGGGTCCGATGCGTCCGTAACGGTGTCGCCTATTCTGGTGTCGCGCACATTTTTTATGCTGGCTGTGAGATAGCCCACATCGCCCGCCTTAAGCTCGTCCACGGGTATATACTGTCCGGGACCGAACACTCCTACCTCCACTACCTCAAATTCCTTTTTGGTAGCCATAAATCTGACCTTGGAGCCTTTTTTTACCTTGCCGTTGAACACGCGCATAAACACTATAACGCCCTTGTAGCTGTCGTAGAAGCTGTCGAATATGAGCGCCTTGAGCTGTGAATTTTCATCGCCCTTCGGCGCGGGGAGCTTATGCACTATTTTTTCAAAAACTTCCTCTATGTTTATATTTGCCTTAGCCGAAATAAGAGGAGCCTCCTCAGTATCAAGACCTATGATATCCTCTATCTCCGCCTTTACCCTGTCGGGCTCGGCGCTGGGGAGGTCTATCTTGTTTATAACGGGAAGTATCTCCAGATTGTTGTCAAGCGCAAGATATACATTCGCAAGCGTCTGCGCCTCCACGCCCTGAGCCGCATCCACAACGAGCACGGCTCCGTCGCAGGCGGCAAGGCTCCTTGACACCTCGTAGTTGAAGTCCACATGACCCGGAGTGTCTATGAGATTGAGGGTATACTCCTCGCCGTCGTTCGCCTTATAAATAAGGCGTACCGATTGAGCCTTTATCGTGATGCCTCTTTCTCTTTCAAGCTCCATGTTGTCGAGTATCTGCTCCTGCATTTCCCTCTCCGTGAGAAGTCCCGACTGCTGAATGAGCCTGTCCGCAAGAGTGGACTTGCCGTGATCTATATGCGCTATTATGCTGAAATTTCTTATTTTAGACTGTCTGTCCTTACTCATAAGCTTTCTCCTTTATGATACATTGCTTATAGTATAACATAAATTGACGGAATTTAAAAGAATAAATTTAAAATACGGCGCACAAGGTACGCCGTATCATTTCATTTATTCCTCATCTATACCTATCACTACAACTATATCGTGATCCGTTGCGACCGTAGAGTCGGTTATAACATTGCAGCCCGGGAATTCCTTTTCTATTTCCTCGCCCATACCGTCAGCCTTGACATAAATACGGGTGTTGTTGGTCTTGCTGCCGCTGTATGTGCCTATGGACGTAACGTTATAGCCCGATGCCGAAAGCCTTGACTGCACGGCGGAAGCCATACCGTTTGTATATCCGCCGTTGAGCACCTGGATATCAAGCGTCTTGTCGTTATATATGGGCTTGCCGTTTTCGCCCGTGGCTCCTGCGGCTGCCACAGCCTCTCTTTCAGCCCTTATCTCGCTTATGGGCTTCTGGAATATATCGTAGCAGAAGGACTGCGCCTCCGCCTCGTTGAGCAGGAAACCGCCTATGAAGCCGTATTTGCTGCCTATATCTCCCGGAATGGTATATGTATTCACATTGGCGGGATTGAAATCCTTTACTATGGACATATACTTTATGGCGTCCGAAAGCTTAATATCCGTTTCGACATACTTAAAGAGTGTGGTAACATAAGCCGAAGCGTTCTTAAAGAACGAATCCTTGCTTACGAGCTGCTTAAGAAGCTCCTTGCAGAAATCCTGCTGTACGGCTATTCTGCCTATGTCGGCATTTGCATAGCCCGAACGGAAACGCACAAGTCCCTGCGCGTCCGTACCCTTGAGCAGCTGCATACCGGGCTTAAGATGTATGTGCAGGTCTTGGTCGGGGTCGTCATAGTCCATCTGCATGGGCACATTGTACTCCACGCCGCCTATGGCGTCCACGAGATAGTCAAAGCCGTCGAAGCTTACCTTGCAGTAAAAATCTATGGGCACGCCTATTATCTCTTCAATTTCCTCTCGGAGCAGAGGTATGCCGTATTTTTCAATGCCGTAGTGCGTTATTTCGTTTATCTTCATGCCCCTCTGACCCGGCTCGGGATATTCCTCCCGGAGCATTTGGAACGCCTCGGGGCTGACCTCTACAAGCGTATCTCTGGGTATGGATATAACGGTGAGTTCTCCAAGCGGGTCATTATAACAGCATACCATTATGGTGTCCGTTCTGTCGCCGTCCTTATCCGTACCGAGCATGAGGAAGGTAGTTCTTTCCTTGAGCTTGGGCTTCACAAACTGATCCAAAAGCCCTATGCTTTCCCGCTCTCCGCCCTTTGGCACGGCAAGGGAGTCCTCAATATAATACTGATAGCCGAAGTATGCAAAAGCGCCCGCGCAGTATATGAAAAGCACCACAAAAAGCACCATAAAAAACTTGGCTTTAAGGCTGCGCTTTTTCTTTCTGCGCTTTTTTCCGCCTTTTTTGGGAGCAGAACGCCTGGGCGGAGCGCTCATTTCATAGTCGTCGTATATGTCATATCTGTCTTTACTCATTGTACCAACCTCCGGCTGAGTTTTACTGTTTCTGCGGCTTAAAAGAACTCTTGAGAGAAACTATCCTGTTGAACACGGGCTTTTCAGCCGTGAAATGCTTGCTGTCGGCTATGAAGTAGCCGTTTCTCATGAACTGAAATCTGTCCATGGGCTTTACATCGGAAATATTATCCTCTATATAAGCGCTGACGACCTTCAGAGAATCGGGATTGAGGCTATAGCCGTTATCGGAGCTTTCATCGGGAACGACAAGATTTTCATAAAGGTTCACCTGTATGGGCTTGGCATGAGCACAGCTTACCCAGTGTATGGTGCCCTTGACCTTCCTGCCCGCAGCCTCGCTTCCCGAGCGGGTCTCGGGGTCGTAAGTGCAGTGGATTTCGGTTATATTGCCCTCGCTGTCCTTCACGGCGCCCGTACACTTGACTATATAAGCGCCCTTCAGCCTTACTTCCTTGTCGGGAGCCAGCCTAAAGAATTTCTTGGGCGGATCCTCGAGGAAGTCCTCGCGCTCTATATAGAGCTCTCTTGTAAAGGGTACCTCTCTTGTGCCGAAGCTCTCGTCCTTGGGATGGTTTTCAAGGGTCATATACTCCGTCTTGTCCTCGGGATAGTTGGTTATGACGAGCTTAACGGGGTCGAGCACAGCCATTCTGACACTCGTCTTGGGCTGCAGGTCTTCTCTTGCATAGTATTCAAGCTGAGAAAGACTTACCACCGAATTTGCCTTTGCAACGCCCACGCTCGCGCAGAAGCTTCTTATAGCCTCGGGAGTATATCCCCTGCGCCTTATGCCCGAAAGCGTTATGAGCCTTGGGTCGTCCCAGCCGTCCACCTGATTTGTTTCCACAAGATTTCTTAGATATCTCTTGCCCATTATGGTATCCTCAAGGTTGAGCTTTGCAAACTCTATCTGCCTTGGCTTCACCTTGAAGTCGATGTTGTTCACCACCCAGTCATAGAGCGGTCTGTGGTCCTCAAATTCCATGGTGCATATGGAGTGAGTAACGCCCTCTATGGCGTCCTCTATGGGGTGAGCGTAGTCGTACATGGGATAAATGCACCACTTGTCGCCCGTCGCATGGTGAGTCATATGCGCTATTCTGTATATAACAGGGTCTCTCATATTTATATTGGGAGATGCCATATCTATCTTTGCCCTAAGAGTTTTTTCGCCGTCGGCAAATTCGCCGTTTTTCATTCTTTCAAAGAGGTCGAGATTTTCATCTATGCTCCTGTTTCTGTAGGGGCTTTCCTTTCCGGGCTCCGTGAGCGTGCCTCTTGAAAGGCGCACCTGCTCCGCGCTCATATCGCATACATAGGCAAGACCCTTTTTGATAAGCTCCACGGCGTACTCGTACATCTTGTCAAAATAACTCGAAGCGAAATAAAGTCTGTCCTCCCAGTCGAAGCCGAGCCACTTTATATCGTTTTTGATAGAGTTGACAAACTCTGTATCCTCCTTGGCGGGATTGGTATCGTCAAAGCGGAGATTGCACTTGCCTCCGTACTGCTCCGCAAGCCCGAAATTCAAGCATATGCTCTTGGCATGACCCAAATGCAGATAGCCGTTGGGCTCGGGCGGGAAACGCGTTACAAGAGCCGAGGTATCGCTTAAGTCCTCCTCTATGAAATTATTTATAAAGCTTTCGTATACAAATTCTTTATTCTCATTTTCTGCTGACATATTGCTGTTCCTCCTAAAAAAGACGGGACTCAAAATCTTTATGGTAAAAGCATTTTCCGCACTTATCGCATATGCCGAAGCGCAGTATGCTGTCGTCCGTATCGTTTGAAAGCACAAAGTCAAGCCGTGTCTTCACTTCGTTTTCTCCGCAGAGGTGGGTGTGATAATAATAATCCCTGACCTCTACAAATTCCGAAGACGCGGAGACCTCCTTAAGCTTAGATAACAGATCCATATTATCCTCCATTTTTTTTAATATAACAAAAAAATAACCTATATGAAGTTCATTATATACCATTTTTTTTAAATATGCAAGTTTTGTTGAAATTATTAATAATATTTTTTGGTTTAGATTGTAACAATTTTTTTAACTTAATGAAAAAAATTGATATTATGGCTTTTTTATGATAAAATTAGAGTATAAAAATATAAGGAGAATTAAAATGTACAGCTTCTACATTGACGGAAATGATATCAAAAAATTTATGAATATGCTTCTTAAGGACGACAAGTTCGACAAATTCGAGGTAAGAAGCTGTACTGCCGCAACATTTGTAACATTCGACATAGACTGCCGGCTTATAAAGGACGAGGACGGCGAAAGCGAAAGGCTGTACTGCCGCTGGGGGGAGCTGAGACCCTACGTATATGAGCTTATAAAGGGCAAAAAGAAGCCCAGAAGCATAAGGATAGTTATGGCTTTTTCGGGCAGAATGGCTGAAAAGGTGCACGAAAACGCGCAGGCATGCTTTCTTAACATAGTGTTTGAGGAGGACAAGGTGGCTATAGTTACGGGCACGGCTCAAAAGACATTCAGCCTTGACAAGTCGCTTGAAAACGAATGGGGAGAGAGAATAAAGGGATTTTTTGACAAGCTTGGGATAACGCAGAATACGGCATTATAAATGGGCGGATAAACCGCCCTCTGCGTGTCGATAAAATCGACACGCTTGAAAGAAATGCTTGCATTTCTTTCAGTTAGACTAAGGAAGGAACCAGCCGTGTTTTCTGAATTTTGGTGAATAAATCACCAAAATTACAGAAAAGTTCCTGTCCTCGGAGGAAGTGAATTCCTCCTGCGGATTTTAGTCTGCGACGCTTTTTTGATTGTGCAAATCATATAACTTTTCGTTTTTTATGTTAAATTGTACTTTTTCGACAGACTGAGGGCGGATAAACCGCCCTATTTTTTTATACCAAAAGCCTAAGTGTGAAATTTACTATCATGCAGAGCGCTATTCCCGTAACGGTGGGTATGAGCGCGGAAAGCGCCGTCCATTTGAGACTGCCCGTTTCTTTTTTTATTGTGAGCAGAGTGGTGGCGCAGGGAAAATGATTGAGCGAAAAAATCATTGTGCAAAGCGCGGTTATATAGCTCCAGCCATGCGCTCTCAAAATTATTCCAAGCTCCGATATATTGTCAAATTCCACAAGTCCTCCGCTTCTTGTGTAGCACATTATGACTATAGGGAGCACTATTTCATTTGCGGGCATGCCCAGAAGAAAAGCCAGCAGTATATAGCCGTCAAGCCCCATAAGCGAGGCGAAGGGCTCCAAAAAGCCTGCAGCGCAGTCCATAAGCGAAACACCGCCCACGCATATGTTCTGCATGAGCCATATCACCGCGCCTGCGGGAGCGGAGACCGCCACAGCCCTTCCCAGCACCTTAAGTATCCTTTCGCGCACGGAACGCTCCGCAATGCTTCTGAAATGCGGTCTCCTGTAGGGCGGGAGCTCCAGTATGAAGGAGGACTGCTCGCCCTTAAGAAGCGTTATGCTGAGTATATAGGATACAAAAAGCGATATTATAACTCCGCCGAGTATGGCAAGAGTTACGGTAAAGGCTATCTTGACGCTTCCGAAGGCTCCGCCCGCTATGAACACCGAAGCCAGCATTATAAGCCCCGAAAACCGTCCGTTGCAGGGTATGAAGCAATTTGTGAGAATGGCTATGAGCCTTTCCTTTTTGGACTCTATTATCCTTGCGGAGACCACTCCCACGGCATTGCACCCCAGTCCCATGCACATTGAAAGCGCCATTTTGCTGTGAGCGTTAGCCCTCTTGAAAAGCTTATCGGCATTGAAGGCAAGGCGGGGCAGATAACCCAGATCCTCCAGAAATGTAAAAAGAGGGAAAAATATAGCCATGGGCGGGAGCATAACGGCGACCACCCAGCAGAGAGTTCTGAAAACGCCCTCTATGAGCACGCCCTTCACTATAAAACCGCTGTCCGCAAAAATAAACATAAGCTTATCTTCTATATGGCTGAAAACGGAGCTTAAATATGCCGAGGGGTAATTTGTGCCCGCTATGGTGAGCCACAGAAGCGAAAACAAAAGCGCAAGCATAACGGGTATGCCCCAAAGACGGCTCGTGAGTATGCCGTCTATCCTTCTGTCCCTGTTGTCGAATATATTGCAGTTATTTTCAACACAGCTTTCATATATGTGCTCCACGCTGCAATTACAGTCGGCTCTTTCCCCTCTGTGGCTGTGTATGCTCCTTTTGAGGCTGTCTATGCCCTTTCCCCTGCCCGCTGCCGCGGAAACTACGGGAAGCCCCAAAAGAGCGCTCAATTTTTCGGTATTGACTATAATGCCCTTTTTCTTTGCCTCGTCCATAAGATTGACGCAGACTATGACATTGCACGAAAGCTTGGATATTTCAAGGGCGAGTATGAGATTTCTTTCAAGACAGGTGGCATCCAGCACTATGACCACTATATCCGCTATATCGGAGCGTATGCACTCTATCGCCTGTCTTTCGTCCTCGGATACGGGATTGGTGGAATATATGCCGGGCAGGTCTATTATTCTGTAGACCGTGCCTCTGTACTTCATTAAGCCCGAGGCGTTGCCCACAGTCTTTCCCGACCAGTTGCCCGTGTGCTGATGACTGCCCGTGAGAGCATTGAATATGGTGCTCTTGCCCGTGTTGGGGTTTCCTACAAGGAGGACCGTCTTGTCATACATAGCTATCCTCCCCGACAAGTATATTACAGCTGTCTTCTTTCCTGAGAGCTATCACTGCGCCCCTGACATAATAGGCGCTTAAGCTCCTGCCTATGTTGTCATGCAGCACGGCTATATAAGTGCCGTGCGTGAAGCCAAGCTCAATGAGCCTTGCCTTCAGCGGACAGGTCATTATTTTAAAAATTCTGCCCGAGCTGCCCTCGGGAAGCTCAGACAGAACCGTTATTCCGCACATCTGTCATACACCTCACCTATTTATTATCTTAACTTATAATATAAAAAGATGAGATGTTATGTTACTGTTTATCTTATGAAATTTGTATGCTCCTTGGGCTCGGGCGTGGGTACGGGTATGCCGTTTGCCTTGCCCGCCTCTATGCACTTTAAAAGCCAAGCCATATTTTTGCCGAGCCCGCGCATTATCTGCAAGCCCTCCTTGTCCTGAACTATCTCCTCGGGTATGTTGCCATGTGCCATATTCCAATAATTAGAGGAAACAACGGGCATATTGTTGATTGTAAAATACTTTATGAGCTGATCGAAGGACGCCGTCGCTCCGCCTCGTCTGCAGGTGAATACCGCGCAGGCGGGCTTATAAGCCATTGACGCCGACGACGAATAGAAAAGTCTGTCCATAAAGGATATTATGTCGCCGCTGGCGCCCGCATAGTGTACGGGAGAGCCGAAAACATAGCCGTCGGCTTTTCTCACCTTGTCCAATACCTCGTTTAAAACATCGCTGTTAATGGTGCACCTCTTTGTGGCGCTGCAAAATCCGCAGCCTCGGCAGCCGCCCATGACCTTGCCGCCTACCTGTATGAACTCCGTATCTATGCCCGCCTCGTTGAGCACGGTCGCTATCTCTCCAAGCACCGTGAATGTACAGCCTCTCGGCTTGGGGCTTCCGTTGAACAATAAAACTCTCATATTTATTACCTCCTTAAATATTTATAAATTATATGTTGTTAAAGCTCCATAATTTCCGTATTTTGCACAGCCTCATCTATAAGGCTGTCAAGGTCGCTTATTTTGCTCTCTATGGATTCTATTATGGAGCGCTTTGGCTTTGTTTCGGGATGCTTTGCCACAAATATGGTACAGCAGTCCTCATAGGGTCTTACGGAAATGTCGTATGTGCCTATTTTAAGCGCAATATCTATTATCTCCTGCTTGTCCATGGCGCAGAGCGGTCTTAAAACGGGCATATCCGATGCGGGGTCTATGGCGTTTATCGCCTCCATAGTCTGGCTTGCCACCTGCGCTATGCTGTCGCCCGTAACAAGCGCCATAGAGCCGTTTGAACGCGCAATTTTTTCAGCCGTTTTTAGCATAGCTCTTTTTAAAAGTATAGTCATTTTTTCGGGAGGGGTGCTCTCGTATATCCTGAGCTGGACCTCCGTAAAGGGCACTATGTGAAGCCTTATACCGCCCGTGAAATCCGCAAGCCTTGAAGCAAGGTCGATGACCTTCTGCTTGGCTCTCTCCGAGGTATAGGGCGGAGAATCGAAATAGCAGGCTTCTATCTCAACGCCTCTCTTTGCCACGAGATAAGCCGAAACGGGACTGTCTATACCGCCCGACATGAGCACGGTCGCCTTTCCGCTTGTGCCGTAGGGAAGACCGCCCTGTCCCATTATGACACGGCTGTATATGTAAGCGTTATTGCGAAGCTCCACCATGAGCTTTACATCGGGAGCATGCACGTCCACTGTAAGGTTGGGTATATTGTGGAGAACATAGCCTCCCACATCTGCGCTGACCTCATTGCCCGTGAGGGGATATCTCTTGTCGGCGCGCTTTGTGATGACCTTGAAGGAAACTCCGCCGTTTGGATAGTGCTCTCTGAAATGTACGAGAGCATGCTCTCTTAAGCTCTCTATGCTCTGGTCGGTTATCTCTATGCCGGGACATACCGCCGTAACGCCCAGTATATTGAGCACAATGGGTATTACCGTTTCATAGTCGAAGTCCTTTTTTTCATTGACTATGAGAAGCCTTCCCTGCTCCTTATACACCCTGTAGCCCTCGTAGGGCTCAAGCCTTTTTATAATTGTCCAAATAAGTCTGTTTTCTATTAAATAACGGTTTTTGCCCCTTGTGGCAATTTCGCCGTATTTCACCAAAAGTATATTTCTCATATTCTCTCCCATTATAAAGATCATCTCGGCACAAAACGCCTAAGCTGCGGCACGAGCCTTTTAAGACATTCGACCGTTCTTTCCGCCTCCTCGACGGTGTTTTCTGCGGAAAAGCTGAAGCGCACGGCGCTTTTTCCTCTGCCGTCATTGAGGCGGTCAACTATCTTTTTCTTTTCCTTTGTTCTCGAGGAACAGGCTGCGCCCGTGGCGGCATATATGCCCTCGCTTTCGAGAGCGTGCAGAAGCACCTCGCCCTTGACATTTTCAAAGCTTAGATTGAGTATGTAAGGACTGCCGTTTTCGGCATCTCCGTTCACATACACATTGTCAAGCTCATCCGTTATGCTAAGCAGTGTTTTTCTGACCTCGCCGACATGCTTAAAATTATCCGCCATATTTTCAAGCGCAAGCTCCGCAGCCCTTCCCATCGAAGCTATGGCGTAGGTGTTTTCCGTGCCTGGGCGGAAACCCTTTTCCTGACCTCCGCCGAAGTGCAGATTGTTCACCCTCACGCCCTTTTTGATATACATGGCTCCAACGCCCTTTGAGGCGTTTATCTTATGGGCGCTCATCGTTATGATATCGGCATTTCTACAGCTTATATCGTGCTTGCAGAACGCCTGAACGCAGTCCGTGTGGAAGATGCAGTTCCTATTCTTTCCCTTTACAGCGGAGTATATTTTTTCTATGTCCTGAACCGTGCCGAATTCGTTGTTGACGCACATTATGCTCACAAGTATGGTATCCTCGTTTACGGCGTTTAAAAGCTCGTCTGTATCTATATAGCCCTTTTCGTCAACGCCGAGAGTAATGACCTCAAAGCCTCTTTTTTCAAGCTCCTTAAAGCTGTCCGCAACGGAGGGGTGCTCTATACTGCTTGTTATGACCCTCCTGCCCAGCCTGCCGTAAGCCGAGGCTGCGCCCAGAACGGCAGTATTGTTTGCCTCCGTTCCTCCGCTTGTGAAATATATTTCCTCGGCGTCCGATCCTATGACGGCGGCGACCGCCTTCCTCGCCTTGTCAAGCTCCTTTTCAGCCTCAAAGCCAAAGGAATGTAAGGACGAGGGATTGGCATAATTTTCCTTTATGAAAGAACACATATATTCAAACGCCTCGTCCGACATACGGGTGGTAGAGGCATTGTCAAAATAGATCACATCAAGTCCTCCAGTTCGTGAAGAAGTATTACGGCGGCGACAAGACCTGCCGTTTCGGTCCTCAATATGCGCCTGCCGAGCGTAACGGGTATTATGCCCGAAGCCCTTGCAAGCTCAATCTCATTTTGCGAAAAACCGCCCTCGGGCCCTATGAACACACCTATGCTCCTGCCCTTGAAGCTGTCCGTAAACTGTCTGAGACCGCGCTCTCTTTCCCTCTCATAGGGTATGACGGCGCTGTCAAGGCTCATTGCGTGCTTCACAGCCTCGTCAAAGCTCATAATCCTGCCTACGGCGGGTATTTTACCGCGTCCGCACTGCTTTGCGGCAGCCTCGGCGATTTTGTTCCAGCGGGCAAGCTTTTTGTCCTCCTTGCTCTCCGGCTTTACAACGCTGTGCTCCGTGCTGACGGGTATTATGCCGTCGACGCCTATCTCTATGCACTTTTGTATGACAAGCTCCATTTTGTCCGCCTTGGGCAAGCCCTGATAGAGAGTTATGCTCACGGATGGCTCGCTGCCGTTTGTGGAAATATCCGTTATTTCGGCAGTAACTCTGTCCCTTGTTATGCTCGATATACGGCACTCGTAGTCCATGCCCTCGCCGTCGCACACGGTTATGCTATCGCCTATCCGCGCCCTGAGCACATTGCCTATATGTCTTGCGTTGTCGCCGTCAAGGGTTATGGTATGGTCGTCTATGCTTTCTTTTTTCACAAAAAACTTAGGCATATTATCACTTTTCCTTTACAGAGGTAATGCATACCCACTCGTCTTTTATATTGGTGCTTATGACCTTAAGCCCGTTTTGGGCAAGGGCTGAATATACATCCTGTATCCTGTCCTTTATTATGCCCGAGGCTATGAATATTCCGTCCTTTTTGAGGTGCTTGGGCACAAAGGGAGATATGGCGCATATGACATCGGCTATAATATTAGCCACTACGACATCGTATTTTTCATAGCCTATCTCATCCCGCAGTCCTTCATCGTCTATCACATTGCCGCTTGTAACATAATAGCGCGACTTGTCCACACCGCTCAGCTCGGCGTTCTCATAAGCCGTCTTTATGGCGTTTGCGTCTATATCCACGGCAAAAGCGCTCTTTGCGCCCAGAAGAAGCGCAACTACCGAAAGTATACCGCTGCCGCAGCCCAGATCCGCCACAACGGAATTTTCGTCTATGTATTTTTCAAGCTCCAGCATACAGAGCTGTGTTGTCTGATGCAGTCCCGTGCCGAACACATGCCCGGGATTTATGTTGAACACTACTCTGCCGTCGGGGATATCGCAGTCCTCCCACACGGGCTTTATAAATATCCTTTCGCCTATTTTAAAGGGCTTGTAGTAGTCCCGCCATTTGTTGAGCCATTCCTCGTCGTTCAGCTCCGATGTAGTCTCTATGGCAAGCCTGCCCATATTAAGACCCGTATCCACCGTCTTTAAGTGCTCTATGGCATTTCTTATATTGGCGAGCATTTCATCGCCGTAGGGATTGTCGCTGACATAGACGGTTATTTTTGTTTCGCCCTCGGGCTTTGACAAAAGCTCCTCGTCAACATAGTCCCAATAGGTCGAGCTTTCGGAGAGAAACTGCTTCATCTCGCTGTCGTCCTCCACCTGTATGCCGTTTATTCCGCAGTCCATAAGCACTGCCGTAACAGGCTCTATGCCCTCCGTAGTAGTATATATCTTTACTTCTGTCCACTCCATAGCATTTCCTCCTGTTTGCTTTACATATAAATAATAACATAAAATAATATTTTTTACAAGAACATAGCACTTGTATTTATGTTAAAAAAATGAGATAATCAATATATAGGCTCTAAATTATCTCGGAGGGATATAATGAAAAGAATAGCTTTATTTATAATGACACTTTTTACAGCGCTGAGCATATGCGTATGCACATACGCCTACGACATAAAAAACACTGCCGAGCTCTTTGCCGAATTCAGCCCCGAAATAACGGTCGTGAGCAAGGACATAGACCAAGTGATGGCGGATATATTTGAATACGACCCAAGGCTCGTGATGTACTACAAGGGCTACAACAGCGTGTACAACAGCTTTATAGCGACAATAAAGCCCGTGTATACAAATACGGACGTGGCTCTGACCGATATATACACGGCAAAGAGCAAGGAGGAATTTACAGACCTTATAACAAGGGCAATGCTCTACGGAAGGGCAAGGCTCTGCGTTGTGGGCATAAATATGCCCGTATCCTCCACTCCCTTGAACGACTACATAGAAGGAGTGAGCGAGAGCTGTCCTCTTGCATACATGGGCTACAGAGGGCACCGCACCACCACCATTGACAGCAAGCAGGGAGCATATACCTGCTATGTGATAGATCTGGAATATGACTATCAGCCCGATGTACTGCTTCAAATGAAGAAGCTGACGGAGCAGAAGGCAGCTGAAATAGTTTCGACGAATATATGCGAAAATATGCCGCCGTACATGAAAGAATATATTATACACGACTATATCGTGGAGAACTGCCAATACGCCACCGACTACGAAGCCAATCCCAACCCCGACTACTACAACGCCTACGGCGCTCTTATAAACGGCAGGGCAGTGTGCAACGGCTATGCCTATGCGGCAAAGCTGCTTTTGGATTTATGCGGCATGGAAAACCGCATAATAACCGGCACCAGCAAGGGCATAGGTCATGCTTGGAACTTGGTGAAGCTGGACGATGCCTATTATCATATGGATACGACATGGGACGATCCCGTGAGCTTCGACGGACTTGACCACCACACTCACGAATACTACAATATGAATGACGGCGAGATATCGAAGGATCATATATGGGAGCTGCAAAAATACCCCAAGGCTATGGGAGGCACATATACGCTTGCCAACACAGAAAAGCTCATAAGAAGCGACGGCAGCAGCTACAGCGCAAGATATGAGTCCTTCCCCTCGGTATTCGGAAAATATCCCGAGCTCGGCGAAAGCGAAAATCCCAACAAAAAGCCCGTTCAAAGCGAGCAAAGCTCCGACAATATGGATATATTCACGGATAAATTCTTCTATAACGAGGATAACACGCCAAAGACGGACACAGTGCATGAGATGATATTTATAGCTATAAAGCACATAAGAGAGTACAAGGAATACTATCTGGGCGCGTGCGCCGTGCTGATATTGCTGCTTGTAATAGACCGAAAAATAAAGAAAAGAAGAGACCGCCGATAACAGCGGTCTCAGACTGTAGAAAAAGTACAATTTATATCAAATATAAACCCTTCCACCAACCTTCGGTTGGTCCCCCTTCCCTTAGCCCTAACGG